>DATJKB010000577.1:0-15105 GCA_035491875.1 Pyrinomonadaceae bacterium
TCGCTTGCCGGCGCGGCTGCCGCCCTTTATGGCCCGTTGCACGGTGGCGCGAATGAAATGGTTTTGCGCATGCTCAATGAAATTGGTTCGTTGAGCAATGTGCCTGATTACATCAAGCGAGTGAAGGCGGGTGAGTTCCGACTGATGGGCTTCGGCCATCGTGTCTACAAGAACTATGATCCACGCGCGCGAATAATCAAACAAGTCGCTTACGAAGTGTTCGAAGTGACCGGCAAGGATCCCTTACTCGACATCGCGTTGGAGCTTGAAAGAATCGCGCTTGAAGACGAGTACTTCGTCAAACGTCGGTTGTATCCGAACGTGGATTTCTATTCGGGGATCATCTACCAGGCAATGCGTTTCCCGGTGGATATGTTTCCGGTAATGTTTGCGATTCCAAGAACATCGGGATGGTTGGCGCAATGGGTTGAATTACTCGAAGACAAGGATCAAAAGATCGCCCGACCAAGACAGGTTTATCTCGGGGCGCGCGGTCGCGATTACGTTCCAATTGAAAAGCGCGACGGGCAAGCAGGCGCGGCGGCATAAGAACATCCGCAGATTACGCAGATTACACAGATTAAGAGCTAGAAAGTGACGTTGACCGTTTAGTTCGCTCGCAAGAGTGGTGGGCAAACGACTCGACGTCACCTTCTAGCTCTTAATCTGCGTAATCTGCGGATGGTTTTCTGCTAGCCGCTGATCATTCTCGCCGCAATTTCTTTCAATAATTTCGCGCAAACGGTTCCAGTGACGTGGAGCGGATCCATTCGCGGGTTGAATTCCACGATGTCAGCTCCAACAATCCGACCCTTGATTCGTTGAATCAAGTCGACCGCTTGTCGAGTGGATAATCCACCGGGTTCGCGATGTGATACGCCGGGGGCAAATGCCGGATCGAGCGCGTCCACGTCGAATGAGATGTAGACGGGTGTATCGAACTCAAAAGCAAGTCCGTGTTTCCAGTCGCGCATTTCAACAACTTCCAGTCCGAACTTCTTGATCTGTTCGCGTTGATGAGTAGTCGCGGTTCTAATCCCGACCTGGACCAGACGCTTTACTAGTTTCTCTTCCATGATCCGTGCGAACGGACAGGCGTGAGAATATCGATTCCCCTGGAATTCATCATAGATGTCAGGATGCGCATCGAAGTGCAGAATACTCAAATCCGGAAACTTTCGTGCAAACGCCTTCACTATTGGATAAGTGATGGAGTGGTCGCCGCCGAGTGCTATGGGCGCGAGCCCGTCGCTGAGCAGCGTCGAGATTGAATCCTGGATCAGAGTCATCGTGTCGCTCCCTGAGACTGGTTCAATGTCACCGGCGTCAAAGAACAAACCCTCAGTACCCAGATCGACTCCGCTTTCACTGAAGAGATTTGAAGCGTCAGAACGAAACGCCGCACGAATCTGCGGTGGCGCATCGGCCGCGCCTTTCATGAACGAAGAGTTCTCGTCGTAGCGAAAACCGATAAGCGCAAGTTTGGCGCGCCCCTCGACGTCGGCGGAAGATTGAGACATGGTTTGCTCCAAGAATCGTTGGGAAGGACAAGGCCGAAGGTTTAATGGTGCACCCGGCAGGACTCGAACCTGCAACCTCCTGATCCGAAGTCAGGCGCTCTATCCAATTGAGCTACGGGTGCGTCGGTTCGTGAATAGTAAATTGAACCATTGCCGATTGTCGATTGTCGATTGTCGATTGGCCGGTATCGCAACATCCAATCGGCAATCAAAAATCGGCAATCGGCAATAGTTAAAGACCTACTTCCCTTGAAACTCCTTCCTGACGAACTTCACCAGATCCGCAATCTCCTGCTCACTCAACTTATCTTTGAAAGCCGGCATGCCGTCGCCGCCTTCATGGATCTGTTTAATAAACTCACTGTCAGGTTCCTTAGCCGCGTGCGCGGATTTGAACGACGGTACTTTTAGTTTCTTTCCTTCCACCGTTACCAGACCGCCTTCGCCGGTTTCGCCATGACATGCAACACATGTCTTCTGAAAGTTGGTTCTCGCCGCGGCGAGTTCATCAGGCGTTGATGTTGCCGGGGCCGGTGTCTGTGCTGCTGAAGGCGCGGGTGAATTTGTTGTTCTAGTCGCGTCACCGCATGCCACAAGAATCATCGCTATAGCCGCACACAGTGCGAGTGTGATCCACTTCATCAGGTTCTTTCTCCCAGGTTGGTGTTTTGTAAATGGTGAAGGAGTATAGCGCACCCAAGGATGAGGGATGAAGGATGAAGGATGAAAAGGACGCGGAGATGGAGCGACACGGAGACGCGGTGATCTCTCTCAGTGTCCCCGCGTCCCCGTGTCCCCGCGTCTTCTTTTCATCCTTCATCCTCATCCCTGCTCTCAGGTTGCATTCATCCTTGATAGTCGGCAGAATGAACTTGCCTTCGCTACCGACCCAAAGGTCAGACAATCTTTCTAACCACACTGACGAGAGGTAAGTACAGATGAGTGCAGACAAGGAACAAGCCAATAACACCCGCGGCGCCCTTCGTTTGGCTCCCACCCACTCAGAAGTGGAAGAGCAAAAGGCCAAGCTGCCAAGACAATTCGTCAACTTCACCTTCTATAAAACCCGTCCTGAATGGCGCCTGCTCGACGCCAACGACAAACAGCGATGCCGTCAGGAATTCGTCAACGTCGTCGATGAGTTTCGCAAGTCGTTGTTGATTCATTCGTATTCGACAGTCGGCCTGCGCACCAACGTCGACTTTATGATCTGGCGCATAGGTTATGAACTGGAACCAATTCAGGAAATGACTTCGCGCTTGAACAAGACGGAGATGGCGAAATACATCGAACCCTCGCAGTCGTTTCTTTCAATGACAAAACGATCGATGTATATCGACAAAGACAATCCGGAACACGTCGAAGATCGACTACACATAATTCCAGGGCAGTCGCAGTATTTGTTTGTCTATCCCTTTGTGAAGACTCGCGAGTGGTATTCGAAACCCGCTGAGCAGCGGCAGGAAATGATGGACGAGCACATTCGCATCGGATCGAAGTATCGCTCGGTCAAGCTTCACACAACATACTCTTTCGGACTCGATGATCAGGAGTTCGTGGTTGCGTTCGAGACGGATTACCCATCTGACTTTCTCGATCTAGTTCAAGAACTTAGAGAAACAAAGGCAAGTTCTTACACCTTGAGAGACACTCCGATGTTTACGTGTCGTCAACGTTCGGTGAATGAGTGTCTGGACTCTTTAGGATAGGTCGGAAGAAAAAATACCAACCACAGATTACACAGATTACACAGATTTGAGCGAAACTGAATCTGAGTAATCTGCGGAATCTGTGGTTCTTCTTTTATGAAACGATACGCGCTGGTTTTGATCCTATGCGTTCTAGCAGTGGCGCCTGCGTTTCACTCCCAAACAAAACAAACAAACGAATATCTCTGGTACGAGTGTGAGAACATGAGAGGGTTCTCCACCGGCAAGTTGGGAGAACCGCTCCTTAATCCCTCACATCAGAATCTGTCCAAAGACAAAGCTCCAGGTTGGGGAATTAACGGGCCAGGTGTTTCGGCTGAATGGTCGCAGGGTGGCGAAAGCGAATGGAACTCCGCGGCCGCGAGTGCAGACGAAACCAAAGCGACGATCTATCAGGACCTGGAAATCCCGCGAGCTGGACAATATACGTTTTGGATTCGCTACGCCGACTGGGCCAACAAGAACGAATCGTTCACTGTTCGAATCGCGCAAGACAACTCACTCGTTTTCAAACACGAGTTTGGCTCGAAAGATGTAATCGATCCTCACGATGAAGTGAGTCTTTACTGGCAGTGGTCGTTTGCATGGGACAGCGCATCGACAGCTCTGAAGAAAGGGCCCGCGCGAGTCTCGATCGAAATCGACAAGACTGCCGAAGCGCGACGTCACGTCGATTGTTTTGTCATCACGAATGATTCTGCTTACAGACCTTCGGGTCGACAAAAACCGGATTTCGCGGCAATGCGTCATTTGCGCGAGTGGAATCGCAAACCACTTTCACCGTTAATCTCTACGCCAGCCACCGAGAATGTACCGCCCACATGGTTGAGGCCGAGTGTTGCCGGACGCGACTTCTTCATGCCCTGGAACATCAACCCTGCGTTTTGGGCGATGTATGACAAGCCAGCCGATCAGCGACTGCTTTATCCGTTTCACACAGAGCTGGTCGATGCGTTTATCGAGAAATACAAAGGCGCGCGCGAGGTCCCGATCTTTCAATCAAAACTGATCGTCCCGGTCATCTACATCAACAATCTTCCCGAATATCTCAAAGAAGGAAGCGCGTTCCTTCGTTACTTGCGAGAGACGAAGTCGCCGTTCGCCGTTTTGATCAACTATGGAAGTGCTTCAATGCCAGAGGCAGAGGCACAGGCCGCGTGGAAAATGTTAACCGGTGAATTTAAGGATCAGTTCCTGGGTTGGGTGTCTGGTGAAAGCATCGGTTTCGTTTGGGACTCTGCGCCCACGGAACTAAAGATCACTCCCGCGATGAGCCGTCAGCAACTACTCGAGGCGCATCGCAACTTCTACACGAACGCGCTCGCGCGTAAATGGCAAACGTTCTTTCACACGCAAACCGGCCCGATGTGGAACAAGCTGCTGCCCGCGCAATCGACGTCGAGCACTTCATTTGCGCATCCGCTGAGCGAGTGGGGAGTGAAATTGCTCGGTATGGAAACCGCGGCTGTGCAGCCGATGACGGCGATGCGAATCGCGTTTACCCGTGGCGCTGCGCGGCAGTTTGGTGGAGCGTTCTTTTATTATCACGCGCCTAACTTTGGCGACACGGCAACGACGTTTACGAACACCCAAAATTTCGGCGGACCCGATTACTTTTTACACTCGCGTTATGGTCCGACGATGGGCCCATCCCTGTCGTGGTATCGAAAGAGCTACTACCTCTATTACATGTCAGGCGTATCGGCGATTTATCTCGAGCAGGGCTTCGATCAGTTCTTCAAACCTGGACCAGGGCAGCATCCGTTGCAATTGAATCCATTGGGGCGAATCACGGATGAGTTCATGCGCTTCGCGGAAAAGCATCCGGAGCGCGGCACTCCGTACACACCAATCGCTTTTCTTTTGGATCCGGCACACGGATTCGAGATGACTGACTATCCGCAATGGCCCTTTGAGGTGTCGCAGATTAACAAGAGTGATCGAGCGCTGCGGGAGTTGTTTGGCGTGGCGTATTACCCGGGTCTCGTGGTTGAAGGTGAACCAGCGATCGCGGATCGCCAACCATTTGTCGCGGGAGTTTTCGGGGATATTTTTGACGTCCTTGTCGCGACGCCTACTATAAAAGACGCAGTGAATCGGGAGACGCTAAATGAAGCGATCCGGGTAACCCCGTCATCCCCACCAATCGTTCGACCTTTGCGCGTTACTCCATTCCCGCCCGTCGATTCCTATAAAGCTGTCGTGCTTGGTGGTCAGCCTGATCTTACTGACGCGTGGGCCAATCGCCTTGTGGATTACGTACACGGCGGAGGAACTATCGTCGTTAATGCGGCCCAACGAAAGCATTTTTCTGAGGCGCTACTCGGTGTAAGGTTCACTAACGAGTTTACTGAGGCAGACAGTGCACGATGCCTCGCGCCCGCTGAAGTAGGCATCGATCTGACTGGTCAGATGTTTAGATACGAAAAGACTCAGCTCAATGGCGCCAAAGCATTGATAACGGCGCCGAATGGTGATCCGCTCGTAACGGTAAACAAGAGTGAAGAGGGAACGGTCGTTTTTTCAGCGTTGCCCGACCTTCTTGGCGAAGATGAGCGTATCACACCTTTCGCGGCCCACATGCTGGCTCACGTGTTTTCAGATGCCACACCAGTGCAGGTGCGCGGCGACGTGGAGTATCTAATCAATCGGACGTCAAGCAGTTGGATCATCACGTTGCTGAACAATAATGGTGTGTTCAAGCCGCAACAAGGATTGGCGCAAGTCGATCGCAATGCTTACGTGACGGCAAGCATAAGCTTGCGCGGACGGACGATAGCGACTGCAGTTGATTGGATCACTGACAAGCCTGTTGATGTCCAGCGTGGTTCGAATCAATTGAGTGTGAGTATAGCGCCCGGTGGTGTTGCGATCATTGAGATCCGCACAAGACCATGAAAGGAAGAATCAGCCGCAGATTTTCACAGATCAACGCAGATATTTTGTTTAAGTTTGATCTGCGTACATCTGTGAAAATCTGCGGCCCGGTTTTACCTAGCCCTTGCCTTTACCTTTTCCTTTTCCGCCGCCGCCACCCTGAGCAGCAGCTGGTGGTCCACCATTCTTATGACCACCCTGCTTCTCAGATTTAACGGCTCCCTGTCCATGTCCTCCATGTCCGCCACCTTGCTGCCGAGCAGGAGCTGACTGTCTCACCGGTTGAGCCGACACGTTTGGTCTCTCCTGGTGCTTGCTTGGGCGGGCAGGTGAAGGATCTATTCGCCTCATTTCAGGTTGGGCCCTGCGCACCTCCTGAACCTGATGCTTCTGTCTTTGCTCAGCACCACGGCCACGTCCCCGATCGCTCACCGGCGCAGACACTCGATCTCCTTCCACGCGACCAAACTGTCGCGCTTCTGATCGTTGCTGCCGTTCCATCTGTTTCAACTCATGCTTGGTTGATTTGTCGCTACGATCGTGATTACCGCTGAAGTTCACGTCGCGATCACCCTCACGTACGAATTGAGAGGTTTGTTTGTCCGGTCGCTGGTCCTTCACCTTGAATCGTTGGCCCTTTACTCGATCCGGAACTGTCGACACGCCAAACCGTCGCGCAAAGTCTCTTCTGAACGGAAGATCCAATGGTGCGCTGCTAACGATCACCTGTCGGTCGTGCAGTTTCTTCGCGATTCCTGGCGGCAGATCTTTCTTGCCACGGAAACCCCACGCTGAGTGGATCACTGCGTTTCGCAACGGCGTCATCAGTAGCGGATCCAATACGGCGCGTGTACCGTCGAAATCTCTGCGATCCCATCTTCGGATGCGGTGATCGTCGTACCCGCGAACGAAATCATCGAAGGGCAATACTGCGACAGCGCCCGGCACGCCTAGATTCACGAGATGCTGCTGATAAAGATCCTGTCGTGATAAGTAATTGGGATTCCAACCGTCATCGTAATAACGAGCGACATATGGATCACCAGGCGCCAGCGGTACCCAACCGATTTCGTTCTGATTTGGAATAAAGCCAACGAGCGCCGGTGAATATGTCGGTGTAGTATTCACCCCATCAGGCACCCAATACCAACGGTCGCCAACAGAAGCCCAGCGTCCGTAGTGATACGGCGCGTAACCCCACGGTTCAGACGATACCCACGTTGGACCATACGGATAATCATTGATCCAGTAGCCCTGTTGGTAAGGCGCCCAACCACTACTCACACGCGGCGTCCACGCGTAGCCATAACCGTTCACGTTCTGCCAGTTGCCGTAGTAGTCGAGATCATTCAGCCCTGGAATGTACGGACTGGCGTACTGATAACTAATGTTTCTCCGATATGGATCGAAGTAATAAGGATCGTTCAGATACGCGTTGTAATCTGAGTAGCGTCCGTCGTAATACTGCGGATACTGATAGCGATAGTAATCATCAACAAGATACCCTGCATCCCTGCCGTTGATTCGTGATAGCGCGATCTCCGCCGCGGTTTGTCCGAGCAGAGTAAGCATCTCGCCTTTGCTGATCTGGCCGGTGCCGCCAAGACCCACAACCTGGGCGAGGCCGCTCAGCGCGGAAACAATGACATTACCGTTATCCCCGATGCCAACGTCGTAAAGACCCGGCTGGTTGAAGTCTACGGCGCCATAAGGGGTCCCAACTTCGAAGACCTGACCCGGCTCGAGATATCCAACATCGAACATGGCTGAGCCATCACGCAACGCCAATTGTGTACGGCGGCGATCCAGTGATAGGACGTCCAACGATGTGTTTGGCTGGAGTCGTGCAAAATTTCGACCACTGAAAGCCAGACTCGCTTGTGAGTTATCGTTTGTGTAAATTCGATCGCCGGCGGAGAACGGCGTGTTCGCAGCCGCGTCGCTCCACTGCAATTGTTCTGAAGCGTTGTTCGTCAGCGCGCTGACGGAAACGTCGCCATCGACTCTCTGAATTCGACCGGCAGTCAAAACCGACTCCGCAGAAGCGGTTCGATTCGCCTTCATCCATAAACCGACACCCACGCCGGCAGCCACTGCACAGATGACCGCAACAATCGTCAGATGCGGCCAGACTTTGATCTCTCTCATCGCTTATCCCCTTTGCCCGGTAATCGACCCCGCGAACTCTTGTTTCGACGCGAACTCGAGACCTGTTTGTTTTCGCTGAAGATAAAGAGCAATGTGTATGCCCCGATTCTTGATAAGGTGAGATTTGACGAGGAATTTGGATGATCACACGTGGTTTTCGTCGATTCACGCGAATGATCATCGAATTGCTAGATAATTGCAGTAGTTAGCCATTACTAATGTTCAGGCTCTCGTGGCCGATCTCGGCCATAACCATACGATTTCCTACACAAAAAAAATCAGCCGCAGATTTTTACAGATGCACGCAGATCAGAATAAAGAAGCTTTAAGTTCCAAGCTTTCAAATGCTGATCTGTGATCTGCGAAAATCTGCGGCTGATAGAATCTACCGCTGACTTTCCTAAACCGTAATCGTGGTTCCGTCAAACTTCGTCAGACTGAATCCATTGAAGACTTCGTTGTAGCACGCGCGCGCCTCCTGAAGAATTCCAATTGCGATCTTCTCACCCAACAGGAGCGATTGAGTCGCATCAGAACGCCAGTGCACACCCGCAGTATTTCTTCCCAACGCGACGTTGGAAGCAATCTTGTTCAGTTCGCCACCAACAGTCAGTGACCCAGCATCCGATCCGGCATACGGTACGAGCAGAGTTCCGTCGTCAGTTGGTTGCACTGGATTTAGGCCAATGCTCGCGAGTGTTGTCGCCTCGTCGAACCACGCCTTCAGAATCGTCACACACGCCCCTGCCACCGTTGCGTGACCTGCGCCATACGCCGGGTGTGTTGGCGACCCTTCGGGAAAGGCCATCGGCAACAAAGCGTTACCAGGAGGCATGAATCCGCCCAAACGTGCACCGCTGGAAAGTGAGTTCAGAACTTCTGGATGAACAGGATAACCAGCTCCGTGATAGAGAGTTCGATCGACACGCTCTGCCTGTACTTCAGGTCGCAATCTACGATGCACAAACCATTTTTGATACCACACCGCCTTCAATGCGCGAGTCGACACTTCGCACAGGAGCGTTGCGATGTGTGGACCGCCGAATGTGCCAAATCCAATTTGCGTCGGATTCCCAGTGTAAGGATTCCCACTGTCGAACGCCGCACCGGCTCCTGCCAGCACGAGGAATGCTTGAAAGTAACCTTGAAACAGTACATCGATATGAACCCACTCACCGATGTCGCGGCCCATCCGCATATACCGTGGTACTGCATCAAATACATTGCCGCTTGCGGGAGGGATGCCACGTTGAATCGAAAGCCAGTCGCTAAAGCTGGTCATGTAATTGATGCCTGGCAACGTCGTTGTGATCTTTTGCTCAACCTTGTTCGCGCCGAAGTTGCACGGCTGATAGAAAAACTGCGAGATGTAAGGCCCGGCTTTGTCTCCTGGCGTGAGACCCCGAAAGAGCGTGTCAGTTGTAACATTGCCGCCACCCGACTTCGCTCCCTTAAAATCCGATCCATACAACGTCAAATCTGCCGCTGCCGCATTCGCAATTGGATTACTTGCGTATTGTGCGTAGGGCACGTCGCGCAATAATGCCATCCAATAGTTCTCTGAGATCTCGCCGGCCTGTTCACGGCTCGCGAACGCAGGAGCGGGTGGTTGGACCAATGCGTGCGCGTCGGGTCCTTCCATGTCGAAGGCCAGACCCGCCTGCGGATTTGTCAGTTTGACGCTGCCACCTAAAGGAATAGCGTCAAAGTCAGCCGGATTGCCGCTGTTTACAGCCTGGAGCAAACTGTTGAAAGCGGCGATATCAACTGTGCCGTCGTTGTTATGAGGCAGTCCTTTTGAATAACTACCGAGCTTGTTTGGATACAAGTTCTCATCGTTGTTGGATGGATGCTGCAAGTTTTGCGGCGTGGATTGGGCACCAATCTGCGCAGCGTCACGCCGAATCTTGGCGCAAGCGCTTGCTCTTTGATTGGAATTCGTTGGAGCGGCTTGAGCAGCGGACCGAGCTGTTTTAAGCAAGGGCTCAAGGCCAACCACGCCAGCGGCCAGCGTTGCTGCGCCGGCGACGCTTACTTGGCTTAGAAACTTGCGTCGGTTTGGATGCAAACGATCTTCGTTCATAAAACCTCCGGGTACCAAGGGTGTGTTTGTTCAAATCAGGATCTAAACGTGAATGCCATCGAGCCTGCCGCTCGAGAGAGCATACAGCGCCACAACTTGACTCAGGTGAGTACCTGAAAAGATTGAGTTAGAACGGTGAGTCGGGGGTTTTTCCGCACGAGAAAGAGCTACAAACCATCCGTCAATGGATGTGTTCTTTTCCCGATCACGTTTTGAGCGCGGGTATTCATACCACAGGCTGGTGAGCGACGTAAATGATTAGTCGTTCACTTCAATACGAAAGGCCTTCGCTTTATATCTTTCACGCAAGCGGTGTTGAGATTCTTCGTGGTTCCTTCATCGATGAACTGAGCGATCAAACCCTGCACGCACTGAATACCATCTACTCCGCCGAATCCATGGCCCGCTTGAGGAACAACGATCTGGAAGCTGCTCGGTAAGAACCTCGCTGCATTCTCGGCATTTGAAGGCGGCGTCACCGGATCCCACTGACCGGTGAGCATCAGCACTGGAACTGAACTACGGGCCGCGTAGTTGGGGTCAACTTTCGCACGAGGCCAAAGTTCGCAAGCCGCCAGTTGTTGTTGCACACGGTAGTCACCGAGAAGAGTATTGGCCGCCCGCTTCTCTGCATCAGCCCGCTTGAACCATGGTAGATCTTCCGCACAGGTCACTGAAAGATACATACCGTTGCTGCCACGAGCGACCAGAGTCATCCGATAACGAAACGCGAATTGTGCGATTGGCGAGAACTCCCCCGCTGCAGCTTGATGTATAACCAGCGGCACCCTCATTGCCGAGCCCGCGTTGTAAAGCATGTAACGAATCGCTTCGGCGGCGAGGTCGCGAGAGAGTTTCATTTTCGTCATACGCGGGGTGTTATTTGATCCTGGTCCTGTCGAAATGTTTGTGTTGATTTCAACTTCAACGGGTCCTTGCAGCAATCGATCGAGCATAGTCTTCAGCTCGGCGCGTAAATTCGGAAAGGCACCATTGCAAGCTGAGTCGGCAGCACATTCGTCGATCACTCCCTGAAGCGCGCGTTCAGTCCGTTGAGCGAAATCGAAGGGTACGTAATCGCCCGACGGCACCACGCCTTGCAACGTAATTGTGCGGACCGTTTTCGGATGACGCTTTAGATACACAAGCGACGCGCGCGTGCCGTACGAACCACCGAAGATGTTTATCTGGTCATAACCCAGCGCGCCTCTGACTTCATCGAGATCATCCATCGCAATGGGTGTCGTGTAGAGCGTGAGATCAGCCTTGCCTTCAAGTTCCTGCCGGCATTTCTTGATGTCATTGACTGGAAAAAAACTTCCGAAAACAGTTTGCGGATCGTTTTGATCGTAGAACGTGCAATCGAGCGGGTGCGAACCACCTGTGCCGCGCTGGTCAACAAATATGAGATCACGTTGTTCGCGAACTTTGGCGAATTGGCTCACGACACCTGGTGCGTCCCCCGTCGCAGAAGAACCGGGCCCACCTGGAATGTAGAAGAGCGGATCGCTCTTTCGGTTTGGCCCGGTCGCTGGAGCTACCAATATCTTTAGACTTATCTTGCGCCCCGTCTTAGTTGCGCGATTCTCAAACACTTCGAGAGTTCCGCATTTCACTTTCTCTCTAATGCCCTGGACTTCGCACGGTTGAAGATCAATGGCCGGTGCTTTGTACGTTCCGTTGATGAGCACCAGGTTCAGAAGTGCCAGGGCAAAAAGGGTTATTGTGGTTTCCATGGCGTGTTCCTACTTTGAAGAGATAGTCGGCGCAGACGCGGGCCCATTTTGTGTGAAACTATATAACGAAACGATCATTATTCCACCCACATTAACAGCGGCTTGCGGCCACGTCGGGTTATGACTAACATCCCGGCACTGAAATTAGACGTCGTCATTGAATCCCGGAACTTCAAACCGAAGACGACTGCCCATCTCAAAACGACAGGAACCCCCGACGATGAAAACTCTTCTGATGCTTTTGCTGTTCGTAACGACAATCCCGGCCCAACAGTTCAAAAAAGAAAAGCAGACGCTGGTTGACTTCCGCACATCACCCGTACGGCCCACGCCGAAAATTACCAAAGCAACTGAGCGTGCCGTACTTGGTAAGGTCTTCCGAAAATATCTAAGGGATGCTGAGAGGTGCAATCAGGACTTTGATACTAGTAGCGCCAGCGATCCGCTCACCGCCGCTCGTAACGCCGGACAAATAGTTCCTTCGATTTCCGATGTAGCCACAGGCAGCTTCACCGCCGCCGGACAAACGCAGATCGCTTACGTGATTTCCGTTAGCGAGTGCAACGCTTCACACGCTGACAACTTCGGAACTAAGCGAGTGGCAATCTTCTCGGGCCAACAGCTGATCGGTGATTTCGATAACGATTTCGGAAACGGCATCGTGCTTAAGACTGATCTCAATAGCGACGGCATTGATGAGTTGTTGATGACAACGGGAGACATGAGTCAGGGAACCCTAACTGAAACCGCGGCGTTGGTGAGTTTTCAAAACGCACGCCGGAACGTAGTTAAAGATTTCGGCACCGTCGTGGAAGATTCATGCACGTCAGGATTTCCGAGCAGCTCATCGAAGGCTGCAGTGATTTCAATCTCCGATGTCATTCCCGGCCAGATGCCGAAGTTGATACAGGATAACTACGAAGCGAGTTGTCGCAACACAAAACGCTGGAAGTTTCTTTCAACTGGTCGGATACCCGAATAGCAAGCGATAGCCTCATCGTTGCTGCAGTGGTTGTATCGCTCATCTGACTAAGAAAGTACTTGAACAAGAAATTCAATTAAGGTACCCTCAAAAAGGATGAAGCCGTTGCGCACGTAGGTTATTTTCGCGACTGAATGTAATCACTCCACACGCTGTCTAGCGTCACTCAGGTCCTACTACTGCTGAACACACCAGATATCAGTCCCCTGCATTGGGTTAACCCCGTCCTCAATTTGTCATCAATACCCTCATAAGTATGAGCCTTGATCTGAAATCTCAGAAGACTCTTTTACTGTTTGTATTACTCTCAACAGCTCTCGTCTATGTGAGTTGTCTCAGGTACGACTTCGCTTACGACGACAACAGTCAGATTGTGCTCAACCCCGCAATCAACAGCACGGCATACATACCTGAATACTTTACGAAGCATGTCTGGGCAAACATAGACCCGGGCGCCGCGCCTCTCTACTATCGCCCCGTGTTCTCGCTCTGGTTACTGGTTAACTACAAACTATTCGGCCTTTCACCAGCCGGATGGCACGCAACTAGTCTTGTCATTCATTTGTTAGCCACATGGCTGGTTTTCGTGTTGGCCCGGCGACTAACGTCAGATCAGTTGCTCGCCACAACCGCTGCATTCTTGTTTGGTATTCATCCGGTTCACATCGAGTCGGTCGCTTGGATCAGCGGCGTTACAGATCCGCTCATGACCGTCTTCTTTGTTGCCGCTATACTTCTGTACCTCGACATAAAGTCAACACATGAAGTTACGCAGGAAAGCTCGGAGAAGAATCGACGCAGATTCTTTCACCAACCATTGCTTCTATCGTTGTTGTTCTTTTCGCTCGCTATTCTTACGAAAGAAACCGCGATTGTTTTCTTGCCCATCGTTATTTGTTACGAGCTGCTTGTCGGCAAACAAAAGTCGCAAGCAAGTACTGGAGCAAGATTAACGTCAATATTCCTCACAATGCTTCCGTATCTGATAGTGACAGTCGTCTATCTTTTTGTGCGATTTCGGGTCCTCGGTGAGCTTGGACATAAACTTACTCAACTTTCGGCAACAACGATCGCATCCACGATTCCGTCTGTGCTCTGGTTTGACCTCAGCCATCTTATTTGGCCGCTCCCTCTCAGCGCGTTCTACGACAACACGTACGTTTCAGGTGGCTGGCTGGTTTGGGGACCTCTGGTTGGACTGATAGTTGTTGCTAGCGTTTTCGTTATTCTCGGAAGGCACTCGAAGCAGGTTATGTTCTTAGGTTGCTGGGTGCTCGTTCCGATTCTGCCTTCGTTGAACCTGTCATTGCTTAAGTTCGGCGAGATAGTGCACGATCGTTATCTCTATTTGTCGTCTGTTGGTTTTTGCATCGTTCTATCAGTGGCGTTCTTTCACGTAATCAGAACTTATTCCAAATACAAACGGCTGGCGGTGGCCATTTTGCTCATCATGGGTGCAGGATGGGCATTGGAAACGGTGATACAGCTCCCAATGTGGAAAAACGATCTCGCGCTATACACACACGGAGCAGCTGTTGCCCCTCAGAACAATCTCGCCATAAACAATCTTGCCGCAACGGTGAAATCTTTGGGCGATGTTGACCAAGCCATTGCTTTATCCCAAAAGGTGTTGGCTCGAGACCCCAATAACTGGCAGAGCCTTTACAACGTCGGACATTCCTACTACACGATTGGCGCATATGCCGAAGCGACTAGATACCTGGGCCAGGCCATTTCAATCAATCCAAGCGCCCCGGACCAGTACCTTTTTTATGGCTTGGCGGCGATGCGCATCGGTCAGATTGCCGATGCGGAAGCCGCGATGCGTACAGCTGTAAAGCTTCGCCCTGCTAATGCGAAATACCGCTTCGCCCTTGGTGTATTGCTCAAGCAAAAGGGTGATCTGCCAGATGCGACTGTAGAATTGGCCAAGTCGATTGAGCTCGAT
The DNA here is from genome assembly GCA_035491875.1 of Pyrinomonadaceae bacterium. Taxonomy (GTDB): domain Bacteria; phylum Acidobacteriota; class Blastocatellia; order Pyrinomonadales; family Pyrinomonadaceae; genus PSRF01. The sequence continues at coordinate 15,004 of DATJKB010000577.1, forward strand.
CGGTCCATAGAGCCGAATGCACGGCCATTGTTGGCAGAGATCGAATCCCTGGGACGGCGCTCCAATTAATTTGGAGTGCGGTGACTTGTCACCGCTTTTTAA
>DATJKB010000578.1:0-5995 GCA_035491875.1 Pyrinomonadaceae bacterium
GTGGTCGTACCTGCGCGACAACTTTTACGACCCAAACTTCCATGGCGTCGATTGGCAGGGCGTGCGCGGTCAGTACGAGCCACTGATCGCCGGCGCGAGAACGTCAGACGAAATGCGTCGGCTGCTCCAGCTCATGGTCGGCGAATTGAATGCTTCTCACCTTGGTGCGTCGGCACCAGGGAGTGCGACCCAGGCTACAACCGGACGGCTTGGTTTGCGGTTCGATCGCCGCGAGTATGAGTCTTCGGGACTATTGAAGATTTCGGAGGTGATCTCGCTAAGTCCGGCAGCAATTGCCGGCAACACCAAGACAGGCGACTATCTTCTTGCAGTAGATGGTCGGCAAATCGATTCACGTACAAATCTCGATGAGCTGTTGAGTTACAAAACAAATCGAAGAGTGGCGTTGACCGTAGCGTCGTCTGGAACCGGGGCTGATAAGCGGGAAGTGGTAGTCAGACCGGTCAATGCGGCAACTGAACGTGCATTGCTTTACCGGCAATGGGTGGAACGAAACCGTGAATATGTGGCGCGTATCAGTAACGGCCGGCTTGGATACGTTCACATGTTCGACATGGGTTCTGGGTCGCTGAACCAGCTGTACGTGGATCTCGATGCGGAAAACCATGGTCGCGAGGGTGTTGTGATCGATATCCGAAATAACAGCGGTGGCTTTGTTAACGTCTATGCGATCGATGTGCTCGCGCGCCGTGGTTATCTGACTATGACTCTGCGTGGTCTAAATGGAGCACCGGCGCGGACTGTGCTGGGACAACGCGCTTTGGATCGTCCGACGATCCTGGTGACGAACCAGCATTCTTTGTCAGATGCGGAAGACTTTACCGAAGGCTATCGCACGCTGAAGTTGGGTCAGGTGGTTGGCGAACCGACTGCCGGTTGGATTATCTACACCTGGAATCAGGGATTGATTGATGGGACAGGCTTTCGCCTACCGCGCATGCGGATTACAGCGAACGATGGATCAGACATGGAAAGAAATCCGAGGCCGGTAGATATTCCGGTGACGCGACCGATTGGTGAGACGCTCACGGGCAAAGACTCGCAGCTCGATGTCGCTGTGCGGGAGTTGTTGAAGCAACTTGGTCCGAAGCGATCGACCTCGGCACCATAGACGGCACCAGCAGCCGCGGATCTAAGCAGATGAACGCGGATCAGAAACCACGTTTGTTTGATTATGTGTTTTCTGATCCGCGTTATCTGCGTAGATCTGCGGCTGAAGTTGGTTTGAACTTGAACACTCTCACCGCATTGTCGTGGAACACCGCGCGCCAATGCTCCTTTGGAATCGCTCGCTTGTAAGCTTCGAGGTAGGGCTTGATTCGCGTTAGCGGCCAGTCAGTTCCAAACATCAACTTGGTTGGATCCTCGATGTAGCCGAAAATCCACGCAATCGGTCGCACCATGTAGGTGTCGACATCCTGTGGTGATTTCTTACTGAGATCTCCAATCAACATCGCAGAGCATTCGAGATACACATTCGGATTCTTATAGGCCACCTCCGCCGCCGATTCGATCCACGGATTCCCGCAGTGTGCGATGACAAAACGCACATCCGGATGATCCACCGCCACTTCATCTATCGTGAGCGGATTAGCAAACTTTAACTTTGCCTTCACGGAGTATGTATCTCCGGTGTGAAAGACGACCGGCACGTCATACTTTTTCGCTAGTTGATAAATCGGTTCGTACTCGCGGTCGTACGCAAATCGATGCACGTAGCCAAGATAGATCTTGATGCAGCCAAATTTTCCGGCACGTAATCCCGCCTCAACTGTCTCCGCTTTGCTCTCGTCGCCAATGCCGGCGCAGTAAATCACGTTCCGCGCCTTTAAGTTGGAGAAGCCTTCGCCCGTGCCGCTGGTATGCGCAACCGCTCCAACAACGCCGGCCTCTTTCCATTCTTTAAAGTACTGTTCCTCGGTTCTCGGGATGCCGCTTGTGCGTTCAGGAGTTGAAGTGAACGACGTGTGAGTGTGCACGTCAATGACAGGAATGCGTTCGGCCTGCGGATTATCAGATACTTGTCTTCGCTGTGAGTGCGTGGTTCCGCAGAGAAGAAGAAGCAGCAGGATTGTTAGCGTTTTCATGTTAGAGAACTCTGATCGGAATTACTCAAGAGAACGGGAGCGAAGCGACCGATTCTACCTTGCCTGAGTTCTGGTTTAGTCGAAATCGGTCGCTTCGCTCCCGTTCTGCAATTGAGCGACTATTAGTCTTGAGATCAGAACAACTCGAACTTAATCGTCAGATACTTCTTCGGATTCTGGCGGAAGTCGTAAATCATCTTCACGCCTTCAGACGAAAGTTGATTAACGTTTGTGTAGAGCGTGTCGTCGGTAAGAAGTCTGCCAACCGTTCCTTCACCGCGTTGCGCGGCCGCCACCATATTGTCGATTCGCTCAGCTGTCGTGTTGAAACGGGCGATTGCAGCGCGCGCATCGTTGTAGATCTGCTCGTCTTTTATTAGCCGGCCCAAAGTTCCGCGCCCTTCATTGATGTCGGTTATCACCTGATTGATCTGATCGACTGAGCGATCAAGTTTGTCAGCCGTGCGGGTGATCCGGTTATAGAGTTCATCGTCCGTGAGCAGCCGACCGGCCGTACCCCGCCCCGCGCGAAGATCCGAAGCAATCGCGCGCATTTGCAAGGCAATCTCGTTCGCATTGTTGTAGAGCGCAGGATCGTTTATGAATCTCCCCGCCGAGCCGTTGCCGGCTCGAACCTGCCTCATAACGTCTTCGGTTTCGCGAATGGTAGCGTTGAGATTGTTGTAAAGAGCTTCATCCGTAAAGAGACGACCGACAGTACCTTTGCCTTCTTTCACGTCGCCGACAATACCCTTTATTTCATCCGACAGCTTGCTGAGTCGCTGGGCCAGGTCTGTGCCCGACGTAGCGAAGTCGTTGACTGTGTTTGAAGACGACGACGGCAGCACTGCATAGTCCTGAACCGGCTGGCCAACCGCGGTACCGGGTGTGATGTTGATAAGCATTTCATTGCCCAGCAAGCTTGGCGATCCCTGTTGCGCGGTTGAGTCGGATCTGATTCGTTCGTTTGCCGGCCGACCGTCGATCGATGAATCAATGGTCATCAACACTTCCACCCGCGGCGCGTTGGGTACGTCTGAAGGAGGCAGCAAAGTTATTTGGTCGACTTTGCCGACGCGTACACCAGCCAACCGAACTTCTGAGCCATCTCGCAATCCGTTTGCATCGGCGAAACGCGCCTTGAGGTGAAGCTTCTTGCTAAATGGATTGATGTCGCCCGAAGCGTTAAGTATGAGAAAGACAAGGATGCCGATAGCCAGCAGAACGAATATGCCGACTCGTAGTTGGCTAAAGCTGACGCTTCTGTTTGATCGTGGCATAGTCTTACGCAAGATCGAGGATTAAACGTCCCCGATTTCTGCTTCCTTTCTTAATGTCCGCGCAGAAACTTTTGAATATACTGATCGGTGCTGCGTTGCAAGCTCTCATCGGTGCCGCTAAAGATGACGTTGCCCTCACGCATCATCATCACTTTGCTGTTGATTAGACAGAGGCGCTCACCTTCACGCTCGAAGACCACCTTTCCTTCGTCGTCGACAACCGCATATTCTGAACAGATGTAATGCAGATTATTCATCTCGTGTGTTACGAAGATCGACGACACGTCTTCGAGATCGCGCAGCTTCATGGCCAGTTCGCAGATAGTTCGCGCTGTTGGCGGATCGAGTCCGGCAGTGGGCTCATCGAAAAGAACTATCTTTGGATCACCAATCAGCGCGCGCGCGATTCCCACGCGTCGACGCATACCACCGGACAATTCAATTGGCATCTTGTCTATGGCATCTTCCAGGTTTACGAATCGCAGCATGCGTCTTACTTCCGGTTCCACCTCTTCTTCCGGAACGCCCTGTTCGTGCAAGCGGTACGCAACGTTGTCGTAAACCGAGAGGGAATCGAAGAGGGCGCCTTCCTGAAACACCATGCCTATGTTTTTACGCACGCCCATCATCTGCTCTTCGTTGTAGTCGGTGATGTCTTCGCCATCGACGAGCACCCGGCCGCTGTCAGGCTTTAGCAGTCCGAGCACCAGCTTGATGATCGTGGATTTACCTCCGCCGGAGCCGCCAAGGATGATTTTGGTTTCACCCTTCATCACTTTAAAGCTGAGTTTGTTGAGGATCACGCGATCGTCAAAGAAAAGGACCACGTCGCGAAACTCGATCGCGGGAATCGCGCGCTCAAGATCGTCTACCTCGCGAAAGGTAGATTCCGCCGCCTCCTCGCTAATCCCATCGGCGGTTGTGTGAATCGTAGTTGAAGACATGAAACACTCGTAGAATTAAGAAGTGCCTAGGATAACCTGAAGCGCTTTGGCGAGAAAATAGTCAGCGATGATGACCACGATTGACGCCATGACTACTGCGCGAGTCGTGGAACGGCCGACTCCGACTGTTCCGCCCTCAGTATTTAAGCCCTGTCTACACGCAACGGTGCCTATAATCAATGAGAACACGATTGGCTTTACTACTCCGCCAATGAGGTCGTCGGTTGTAATCGCGTCGCGAACTGAGTTGATGAAAATCGTGGAGGGCACAGAATAAAGTGCAGTCGCAGTAACCCAACCACCGAATATTCCCAACACGTCAGCCAGAACGGTTAGCAACGGAAGACTAATCAAGAGTGCTATCAACCGTGGCGCAACTAATTTTCGAACCGGGTCGGTACCGAGTGCACGCATGGCGTCGATCTGTTGCGAAACAACCATCGAACCAAGCTCCGCTGAGATCGCAGACCCAACTCGTCCAGTAACCATCAGCGCGCAAAGAACCGGGCCGAGCTCACGTACCAGGGACACAGCAACCAGGTAGCCGGTCTGCGATTGGGCACCATAAGTTTTGAGAGTAGGAAACGTTTGGACCGTCAAAACGCCACCGGTAAAGAAGCCGGTGAGTATGATGATGGTAAGAGACCCAACGCCGATGGCGTCCATCTGCGCGATAGTCTCTGGCAGGTACCTGGGCTTCTTAACTAAGCCGCCTATGGCTCGCGCAGCCAGCAACGTCGACTCTTGCAGTTCCAGCAGACCGCGCGTAGCGAAGTTCATCGGACAGCGTTATAACAGCCAATCTTTCGTTGCGATTTAATTAAGTAGCCCTTAGGCTGCGAGAAAAGGTGCCGAATATCCGCGGCATTGCGGCGAATCAACGCCAGGGATCTCTCAGACTCAACTACTTGGAAAGAACGACCTATCATGCGCAAATTGCGCATGACGCGTCAAGCTTGGAGTCATCGGCAGGTTAGAAGACAAAAGAAAGACCGGCCAAATGACAGCCGGTCTGGTTCAGCGGCGGGGTTGAGATTATGGCCGCGGGCTTCGTGGCACGCCGTCCCGACGCTGAAATATAGGGGCTATTCCGTTGCGTTGGTTGGGCCGCAAAACATTTCCCTGTCGAACTGGTCGCTGGTTTTGGTTTCGTTCGCGCTTCAGTTCGTGCGCCTGCGCCTGAAGACTTTTCAAAATAATTAACTGCTCCCTGGTTAAGACGCGACGAATCTTGAGTTCATTCTGGATTCTTGAACGCATCGCAGCAGCCTGCGCAGCGGCTGCATCGCGCAACCGCTCCTCGATCAACGCTTCGTCGATGGATTCAGCGTCCATCGCTTGTTGAAGAGCGACATTCGTTTCGCGAAGTCGCTGATTAACCATCGCGCGTTCTTGTCTTGACGATTCACGAATCGCGCGAATCTTCTGTCGTTGTTCAGGGGTCAGGCGTAGCTGTTCAATCGGATCCGTTGGCGGCGGGCTCTGAGGCATCTGCGGATCCTGCGCAACAACTGTTACACAGCACGCGATCGTAATCACGAATGACAGAATCGCGGCGGGGAGTGGTGGTGTATTAAGTCTCATAATCCTTCCTCAGCAACTACCGGTTAATCGGTTCAGAAAGTAACTCAATATCGTCATCATGACGTTGCAGCAGTCGCAG
>DATJKB010000579.1:0-4194 GCA_035491875.1 Pyrinomonadaceae bacterium
TGTCGCCTACAGTTTCGCTCCGTGGCGACTGCGGATCGAAACGACAAACACCTCGATCGGTGCCAAACCAAATCACGCCTTCGCTATCCGGAAAGATTGAATAGATGTGATCTGAGCGTAAACCTCCTGCGGTTCCATCAAACGTGAGGCGTTGTACTTTGTCACCGGAAACGCGGAATACTCCGCGGCCATCAGTACCAAGCCACACTTCGTTACCAATCGTGCGAATCGTCATCACTGGTCCGGTTGGCGCGTCGGTCCTGACCAGCGTCGAGCGATCATCTTCTTTCAACGCGGCTGGTTCTTCTTTTCGTGCACGTGCACCGGCCCAGAGTTTTCCGTTGCTATCAGTGGAAACCGCATTCACGAAATACGTGAGAGGCTTCGTTGTCACCGTCTGAACGGATCCGTTTTCAATCAACAACACGCCTCGGCTTTGTGTGCCGACGTAGAGTCTGTTGTTCGCAAACGCGAGGCTGGTGAGCTGGAGTGGTCCAGGTCGATCTCGATCAGCACTCTGCAAAGGTGTCGATAACAACGTCTGGACATTTATCGTATTGTCCTGGCCGATACGACATTCGAAGATCTGGCCTTGTTCAGTCGCTATCAGAACACGTTTGTTTTCAGGCGCAATGATCGCGGAGATACTTTGTCCGATCGTCTGCCCGATGGTTTGAAATGATCCGTTTATCAGACGAGCCGCGCCGCTCTCAGTGCCAATCCAAAGCGCTCCATCCTGGTCAGTTTCGAGCGAGAGCACGCGTCCGGTCGGCAGTGCTGGATCGTTTACTGTCTGTGTACGGCGCCCATCGAATCTCGCTAATCCTGCTTCAGTGCCGAACCACATCGTTCCGTCGGAGGTTTGTCTGATGCTATGAACACGATCGGATGGCAGTCCATGGAAGAGTGTTACTGCACCCCATTGATGCAGGCCAGTTATCGGCGTTGGGGATGGCGATGGCGATGGGGAAGGGGACGGTGATGGAGAAGCTGATGGTGGAGTCGGATCTTGAGGCGAATTGAAACCTGCGAGCGACGGTTGCGAATCGGAGACGAGCGTGACGAGCAAGAACAAGGAACAGGCGAGAAAAACGAAGACACCACCGACTTCACGTCGGTGGTACTTCAATTTCGACCTACACAAGGCCAAAACTGAAACTCCACCGACTTTAAGTCGGTGGTTTCGGGTTGAATTGCGTGTCAACTTGTAGGTCAAAGTTAAAGAACCACCGATATGAAATCGGTGGTGTTTAAGCGCTCATTAAAAATGTACTGAACCATTTCAATGTCTAATCATGTAATTCTGTAATCTTGTCAACCGGCTTTCAGGTCACAGAAGTTTGTAAAAAGGAAGTTCACTAACCTTTTTGAAAACTGTTACTGGCTGATCGAAATAGTCGGCCGGCTTCTTTACTGGTTGCTGCGTTTTGAGATCGAGAATTCTCTCGGAACTGCTAATCCGCACACCCGCGTTGTTGAAGTATTGATTCCTCACAACACTGACGTCGCCATAGAACGTGTTTAGCTGCGCGCCGATTTTTGCCAGCGTTCCATCTTCGCGAAAGTAATACGTAACCAGGTGGGCCCAGTCGCCGGATTGACTGGTGAACGTGAACGCCGCCGCAATTACCTTTTCAGACCTGGTCCATACAAACGCGCTTTCATCCCACTCATCAAGCTTGTCGAATTCACGCTTAGTCTTGAATTCGCGCCACTTCGCGTCGTTTTCGCTTTCAGTAGTAACTTCAGCAAAGATCCGCCGCGCCTTCGGATTGCGCTTCATGAAGCGGTCGACTTCTGCGACGTGTGAATTGATCTCAACAAGCTGCGCTCGGCGAGTTTGCGCCTCAGCGGAAACTGGAAATGCAAAAAGCAGCAGAAGGCAAAGGACAAGCAGAAGAGATAGTGTGACCTTTTTCATTCCGAAATCATGTAATCTTGAAATCCTGTCGAAAACCGTCAGTATTACCTCTTCTTTGTTGCTGCTTCACGTTTCTGCTCATCTGCAAATCGTTTCTGGTCTTTGGCAAGCCACGCCTCCAGATCCAGCGAAGCCTTCTCCAATTCGTCGCTGTTCAGTAACCCACGACGCAGCGCTTCGAAGAACGCTCGCGTGCGAATGTTGTACGCAAGTTTTTCGTATGTTTCCTGTTCTGTTCCTTCGCCCACCGCGACAAACAACTTCTCATACAGTGTTGCCAGGCGACTCTCAACGCCACGCAGAGACAAACTGCACTTGCGCGCGATGGCCCAGTTCGATAGACCAAGTGCGAGATAGTAGAGAGCCTCGGCTTCAAACTCCGTTAGCAGCGGACGCTTGAAGGAATCTTTGAACGCGGGATCGATCATGTCGGCACCGTCTTCGAGAACCGCGCCGACGAAGCGGAGAAAACGCGACTCGGGGTTGTTCTTATGAATAAACCCGTACGCGGGCGGCGGATCGACAGCTTTAACGATCTTTCGTATTTCGTTGATATAGATCTCGTGCGGGAATTGAGTCCAGAAGATGATTCGCGCCTCGGGGAAGTCGCGCCAGATCGCGCGCGCGGCCTTCACGCCGGAGAGCTTCGGCATTTGAATATCGAGAATACAGACGTCCGGTTTCTGTTCGAGCGCGAGCTTGACAGTCTCTTCGCCGTCACTAGCTTCAAATACGGGACTGTGATCAGGAAACTCTTTTTCGAGAATTTCTTTCAGGTAGTGGCGCTGGGCCATGTTGTCTTCAGCAATTAGGATCGACATAACTTAACTATTAATGGGTTTACTGGTTCTTGTAAATGAATTTGTATATGGGTTGGTCGCGAAGGATATCCTTAACGCGCCGTTCGAACTCTTTCTTGTCATCGAGATTATACGTCCTATTGAAGTATTGCCACGCTTGGTCGCGTTTCCCCTGATAAATAAGCTCGAGCATATGGTCGAGTACCCAAGATCGAAAATAAAGATCGTTCCCATAGCTCGGAATCTCTCGCGGCTGGAACTGATCAGTGCCTAAAATATGATTAGCAGGAAAATACCGTCGTTTGTGGGGGTCATACTTGAACGCGATCATCGGAAGTGGGACATCGGCGACTGCCATCTTATCCATGAATGAATAGAAGTCAGTTATTGGAAGACTGATTTCGAATATTCCGTCTCCATCCAGATCCTCAATCTCGCAGTCACCAGCCTCCCGTCCAACACCCCAAGCGACACCATCGAATATCGCTCTCGGTTTGGCAGAGAGGTCGACGATCCACTGGGCGCCGCCCCGTCCAACCGTTTGTGAGATCGCAAGCTGTAGCGTCCCTGGCCCAAGCAAAGACACCACTTCAAAATCAGCACTGTTGCCTTGTGGATGGTCGATCTTCGCGTCAAAAATGACAGGTCTCGCTCCGTTCTTAGATATGGAAATGTACTCTTGAATTCCGAGAAACGACTCATCGTTGTTTCTATACCTCTTCTCGATTAAGTAACCGTTGAAGATGTAGACGTTCTTGTCCGACGTGAGGAGGTCCTCGAGTGTAAGGCTATCCCCGATCAGTTGGTCTTCCGGAGACCTATCGATCTTGTCCACGAAATTTGGTTGGCTCTGCGGACTATTAATAACCTTGCTAACAGGTGAATGGGCGACATTCTGAGCTGGTTTGAACCGATGTACGGTCAGGCCCAATCCAAAAGCAATCGCCGCACAACCAAGTCGAATAAGAAACTTTCTCACATCTACGTTTTAGTTTAGGAGCAGGATTCTGAACAACGTGGCTCGCCACATTTTCTTTGTGCGCTGGCACGCGCGTCGAGGATGGTGACTCACGCTCCTCAGCAATTACGGCTTCGCCGCCCGCTGTGAGGCGATGGCTCTGCCTCGCCGTAACGCGCGTCCGTGAAGCATTCAGCCCTGAAAGTGCGACAGAAGCGATCCGGTTTTCTCTTGCTTTGCTGGGCTCAGTAGGCCATTAGCAAAAGGATCTACGCGCCACGTCCCGATGATCTGGACGTCCTCGGTTGCCTTCTGTCGCACCTTCGGCGCTGCATCTACCGCACCTTCGTCGCTACTTCTGCCGCACCTTCGGCGCCGCTTCTATCGCACCTTCGGCGCTTTCCGCCTTATCTTCGGTGCTCAGTTTGTTGCGCTCACAAACCGCGCTGTGCAATTTGCGTGATGCTATTATCCTCCATTCCATGCCCACGATCTTCTCGCACAGCATTGCCGCA
>DATJKB010000580.1:0-2899 GCA_035491875.1 Pyrinomonadaceae bacterium
GGAGAAGTGATTCGTTTGGATTGGCGTGTTCAACTCGACGACGGATGGCGCCGCATCAGTCATGATGTAGCGTTATGGGGAATCTGGACCCAGTTGTTTTGTTTGCAGATCGAAGTTATGTGATCTCGCAAGCGAAAAGGATCCTCGATCAGGCCGGTGGTCGCCCAGGACATATCTTCAACCTCGGCCATGGAATACTTCCTGACACTCCCGTTGATAATGTGATTGCGTTAGTCGATGCAGTGCATGAGCTAAGCGCAAAGGCGTGAATTTTTTGGAGTGCGGCGACCTGTCGCCGCTTTAACGCCGAAAGCGGTGACAAGTCACCGCACTCCAAAGAGCGTGGTCGGTTTCTGTAACGATGAGCACTGAACTGCACAATAACTACGATGCTCTCCTCCTCGTTTCCTTCGGTGGTCCAGAGGGAATGGATGACGTGATTCCGTTTTTGGAGAACGTGCTGCGAGGTCGAAATGTGCCGCACGAGCGCATGCTGCAAGTCGCGCATCATTACGAGATGTTTGGTGGCGTCAGCCCTATTAACGAACAGAACCGAAACCTGATCGCGGCGCTCAAAAAAGAACTCGAAACAAATGGCCCATCGCTTCCGATTTACTGGGGCAATCGCAACTGGCATCCGTTATTGACTGACACGTTGCCTAAGATGGCGAAAGATGGAGTAAAGCACGCGCTCGCTTTTGTCACCTCTGCTTACAGTTCTTTCTCTAGCTGCCGCCAGTATCTTCAAAACATCACCGATGCGCGTTCAGTTGCCGGCGCGGCAGCCCCTGAAATCGATAAACTTCGAGCGTTCTACAATCACCCGCTTTTTATCGAAGCAAACGCAGAGCAGACGCGTCTGGCTCTGAACGATCTCGGTCCAACATCGTCGGCAGTGCATCTTGTGTTCACTGCGCACAGTATTCCCAATTCAATGGCCTTGAACTGTGCTTACGCTTTTCAACTTAACGAAGCGGGTCGTCTTGTAGCCGAAACCGTCGGCATCAGTAACTGGAAGCTCGTTTATCAGAGTCGAAGTGGGCCACCGAGTCAACCGTGGCTTGGACCTGATGTCTGCGACTACTTGAAGGAGCTCAAACACCGCGGAGTCTCGGATGTTGTGGTAGCGCCAATTGGGTTTATATCGGATCACATGGAAGTGATTTATGATCTCGACGTCGAGGCGAAGCAGCTAGCACACGAAATCGGCATCAACCTGCAACGAGCAGCAACAGCGGGAACGCATCCGTTGTTTGTGAAGATGATTCGCGAACTGATATTTGAGCGGATGAATGACACGACACCTCGATACCTGGGCCATCACGGAGCTAGTCATGACGTCTGCGATCCGCTCTGCTGCCTGCCAAAGACATAATCAGCCGCAGATAAACGCCGATGCTCACAGATCAAATCAATTTGCTTTATGCGTACTACATAATTCTTCTGATGTGTGTTCATCTGCGTTCATCTGCGGCTAAGTTTTCAGCTATATGAAGCGCATTGTGATCATCGGGGGTGGTATTTCAGGCCTGGCGGCGGCGCATCGGTTGACTGAGCTCACCCGGGCTACGCAGCAACCTCTCGACATCATTCTGTTCGAAGGTTCGGATCGTCTGGGCGGAACAATTCAGACCAGTCAGCGCGATGGTTTTCTACTTGAACGCGGCCCTGATTCCTTCATTTCTGAAAAACCTGAAGCAGTTGCGCTCGCCAATCGTCTCGGCATCGACTCGCGTCTGATCCAAACAAACGAAACTCACCGGCGAAGCTTTATCGTTCGCAAAGGGCGTTTGCGAAAAGTCCCTGAAGGATTTCAACTACTGGCGCCGTCAAGATTCTGGCCATTCGTTACGACCGACATCTTCAGCCTGTCAGGCAAACTAAGAATGGCTGCAGATCTGTTTCTGCCGCGGGCAAACGCAAATGGTAGCAACGATGAATCTCTTGCAAGTTTTGTCAGCCGGCGATTGGGCAAGGAAGCACTCGATCGGATGGCCCAGCCAATGGTTGGAGGAATCTACACCGCCGATCCCAGGACCTTGAGCCTACGCGCAACGCTGCCGCGGTTCCTGGAGATGGAGCGCAAACATCGCAGCATCATTCTCGCAATGCTTCGTCAACGCAAGGCAAGTGAAAGCGCTGCGAGCGGGGTGAGTGGTCCACGTTATAGTCTGTTTCTTTCTTTCGACAACGGAATGCAGACTTTGACTGACGAACTCGAACGCAACGTCACTAATGCGGGTGTTAGAATTCAGTTGAATTCCAAGGTCACTGGTTTAGATCGCGCCAATCCTGACCGACAAAGCAGCTGGGCAATAGCCACGAGCGACAGTTCAAAAATACAGGCGGACGGCGTTTGTCTGGCGATTCCAGCCTATTCGGCCGCAACATTGTTGGAAAGGACCGTCAATCAGCTGGGCCAACAACTAAGAGCGATCGAGTATACTTCGACAGCTACGATCAACTTTGCTTATCGAAGAGACAACGTCCGGCATCCACTGGATGGTTTCGGATTCGTAGTTCCATTGATTGAGAAGCGTTCATTGATTGCGTGCACCTTCAGTAGCGTTAAGTTTCCCGGACGCGCACCCGAAGAGCACGTGTTATTGCGCGCGTTTGTAGGCGGGGCTTTACAACCTGACGTCTTCCAACTCACTAAGCCTGAAATGGTGGCGCGAGTAAAAGCGGATCTAGAGCAGCTGTTGCAAATTCAGGGTCAGCCACTGTTTGTCGAGACTGCGAAATGGTCGCAGTCAATGCCCCAATATCACGTCGGACATCTCCAACGAGTCAGTGCAATTGAAGCGCAACTGGGCTCGTTTGGAACAATTGCCTTGGCGGGAAACTCCTATCGTGGGGCGGGCATTCCTGATTGCATCCGAAGCGGAGAAACTGCTGC
>DATJKB010000581.1:0-6010 GCA_035491875.1 Pyrinomonadaceae bacterium
GCGCAGCATCGGTTGCGCGTCCTACGCTTTGATAGATCCTAAACGTTGAAGCCAGCTCTTTGCGGTAGAGATCGGCGTAGGGTTTTTCCGCTATGACATGGAGCTGATTTTTCAATTCTGTGACCGGAGCGTTCCAATTAACCTCGGGGATGCTCTCTCCAAACTTCTCCGGGAAGATAAACGTCTTCAAAAAAGCCATTCCCACCGGAGAACTTAGTACATCACCCGAGCCAAGATTCGTCGGGCGGCTGAGGTTGTCAGAGTTTGCCATTATGATGAACGTCATGTTTCTCTCGGGCACCTTCAAAATAAAGGACGAGTTGCCGGTCCAGTAGCCGTAATGCCAAACCAGCTTCGTGCCCTTGTAGGCCGTTGTAAACCACCCCAGACCGTATGGAAGCGACTCACCTTTAGTTGATACAGTCGGAGTGAAAGCGAGTTGCTGAGTTTCTCTCGTAAGAAACTTGTTCTGATCGATCGCAATGTCATACTTCGCCATATCAAGAACAGTGGAGATCAAACCGGCGGCAGTGCCGAACCCCTGCGGATAAGTGATTTTCGTGATCTTAGACTCGCGGTTAAGCTCATACGGTTGAGCCAGTGTCTTCGCGACCGTGTCGAACCTTTGCTGCTGCTTTTCCGTGATCAACGCTCTGGTCATTGGCGACTGGTGTGCATGAACGAGCTTCCAAACTCCATCTTGCTTGTTCCAGAAGTATGAAGTCCTCCATGGACCTTCAGTGCGCGGCGATCCATTTGGAGCCGTGACGGTTGTCGCCATAAAAAAGGTTGCGATCGCGCTGTCGCCGTAGACTGCCGCCTCGAGGTTGTGGACCTCCATCTTCACCTTGTAACCCACTTGAAATGCTTGCCCCAACTCGGCCCGATTAATAAAAGAAGTTAAGAAACCTCCCTCGCCTTGAAAACGGTTCTGCTGCGGTGCAAGACGCCGCTCAATCTGATCAACGCTGCCGGAATTGAAGCCCGCAATGATTTCCATAACTGCGGTTTTCACTTCCGCCTCTGCTGCCCTTGCCACCTCGCCTGCAGCGTTTGGGGATTTTGTCGGGACAATCCTGGGCATGTTCGGTGTCGTCTCATTCATGCCGAGAGGATCGAGAATATTGGCGATTAAAAGTTCGCCGAATGACTTGCCGCTGGCTTTCTGGACCACCTTATCCAGTTCTCCAAAGCGATTGCCGTTATAACGGTACTGCTCGCCGGGATTTCCCTCGGATGTGTGGGAGAGCAAGTGGCGCACTGTAATGACACCCTTGCTCTCAAGCGTGATGCCGTACTTTGAAACAGGATCGTCGAGCTTGACCTTTCCCTCCTGCACCAGCTGCAAAAGAATCGTCGACGCAAACGTCTTGGTTAGCGAAGCGAGGTGATAGGGAGTATGTTCGGTGGCCGGGATCTTATTCTCAACATCTGCATAACCGAACCCGCGCGCCCAAAGCACTTTTTGATTTTTCACAATGGCAGCGGAGTAAGCGGGTATCTTGAGCTCCTGTCGCAGGCTTTCTAACAGGGTTTCCAGGCGGGCAATCCGCGCAGAATCTGTTGACCCGTTCTGGTGGGCACCTGTGTGCGCGACTGTTGGTTGGACAAATAACGTCTGTGCCAGAAAATAAATTCCCAGAGTCAGTGCGACTAACGCTGTTGCTTTGAACTTCATACTGGTTCCCTCAAAGTCTGTATCTACTCGAGTCCGAAGTTATCTTGATTCGTGTGGTTTCGTGTGACTTGGTGGATTGTCCTTGTTTTTCCAGACAAAAGGAACGATCCACGAAATCACACGAATTCCACACGAAACTCGTTGTCACTCTAACCGTTTTTTGAGGCAAAGCTGTGTTTACTCGTAACGCAGTGCCACCAGTGGATCAACTTTCGTTGCACGGCGTGCGGGCAGGTAACACGCCATTAGCGCAACAACGATCAAAACAAAGCCCATTATTACCAGAGTCATAGGATCACGAGTCGGTAGAGACGGAATCGCAGAGATCAGCAACTTACTTACCGCATAAGATCCGGCGCCACCAAGCACCGCGCCAATCAAAATCACCAGCGCGCCTTTTCTCAGCACCAACCAGAGCACATCGCGACCTTGCGCACCGAGCGCCATACGAATCCCAAACTCGCCCGTCCGTTGGACCACCACGTAGGAGATAACTCCATAAATTCCAATCGCCGCCAGCACAAGCCCTAATGCCGCAAACGCACCCAATAACTTACCAAGCAACGAAATATATCCTATGCCTATATCCACAGCACTGCGCGCAGTGCGAACTCTATAAACTGGCAGAGCGGGATCAAGTCCTGCGACAGCGTTGCGTAAAGTATTCTCAAGTCCTTCGGGAGATTGCGAAGTGCGCAGAGCAATTGTCAGATAATCTGGGGCAGATTGGGCCAGAGGTACAAACGCCTGGTAGCGCGTATAAGGTTCACTCAGATCGCCGGGAAACTTCATGTCTCTTACGACGCCGACAACCTCTTGCCACTCCTTCTTCTGACCGGCATTACCGATCCGTTTCCCGATAGGATTCTCATTCGGGAAAAACTGTTGGGCCATCGACTCGTTGACGATCACTACCTTTGGTCGATCGACGATGTCTCCGTTGTTGAAAGCGCGTCCACGCAACAAATTCACTCCGTACGCGGTAAAATAACCGTTGCTCACTGGCTCGAAAAACATTTCGGGATATTGATCGGGCTTCGGCTCGGGTTGGCCCTCTACAACGAACGAACTGCTGCTGCTGAAACCGTATACCGGCTGAGAACTACCTATTCCAACCTGCTGCACGCCCGGTACAGTCTTTAGTCGATTCTCCAATTCCGAAAGGAAGGCAACACGCTGAGCATCCTTTGCATATCTTTCTCCGCGCAAGTTCATTTGCGCCGTTACCAGTCCATCGACACTCCAGCCCGGATCCGAATTGATAAATCGCTGCAAACCGCGGAGGAAGAGACTTGCAGCAGCGAGTAAGATCATCGCGAATGCGACTTCACCAATTATCAGCATATGTCGCAAGCGATGCTGCGAGCGGCCCGCCGTGGTGCTACGTGAGTTCTCGCGTATCGCCTGATTGATGTCAGCGCGTGACGCGAACCATGCAGGCATAGTTCCAAACAGCACTCCAGTCAACAGAGAACACGCAAACGCAAAAGCAAAAACCTTCAGATCAAGTTCGACTTCAGCGCCGGGCAAGTTGGCGAAGAGGTGATTGCTGATGAACCTCACACCCCACAGCGCCAATCCAAGACTCAATAACCCACCAATGAGCGCCACCACGATACTCTCGGTAAGCGACTGTCGTAGTAGTCGGAATCGACCAGCACCCAATGCAGCACGGACGGAGAGTTCGCGCGAACGTGAAGCAGTCCGGACCAACTGGAGGTTGGCAATATTTGCGCACGCGATTAGCAAGACAAAACCTGCGAGGCCGAAGGTGAACCACATCACCTTTCTGCCGATCTCATCAGACATTGAGCGCTGAAGCAGTTCAAGCCGAACACTATCGGGGTTCGGGCTGTTTGGTGAGTTTTCCTTGCCGATGTTAGCGACCAGAGTAACCATGCTTTGCTGGGCCTGCTCAATCGATACTCCTGGTTTAAGGCGAGCGAACGAAGATAGATAGTTAGTATCGCGCGTTTTCTTTTGCTCAGGGTTGAATGCGAGCGGTTGCCAGAAATCAACTCTTCCCCAGAGGATGGGATGATCAAAGCCCGGAGGCATTACTCCGACGACGTTCACTGTCTTTCCATCGAGTTGCAGATTGCGACCCACCACACCTGGATCGCCTCCAAAACGCGTTTGCCAGAAGCGATCGCTGAGCACAATGACGTTGTTGGCGCCTGGCTCAAATTCCTCCGGGTTGAAAGCACGACCGAGCGCCGGCGTAACACCGAGCAGCGGAAGGAAGTCGGCCGTTCCCGCCAGACCGCTCAAACGTTCAGCTGTCCTACCCTGCTCAACCAGATTGCGGCTGACATAGTTGTAGGCGGCCATCTTCTCAAACACTGTGTTCCTCTCACGCTGATCGAAGAAGTTCGCAGGTGAATGCGGCCACCTCTGAGAATGAGGCGAAGTTCGAAAGACTCTTACCAAGTGCGACGACTGTGGATAAGGAAGCGAGCGAAAGAGATAGGTGTTGAGGACGGAAAACATCGCAGTGTTAACGCCAATTCCAAGGGCTAAAGTTAACGCTGCGACGACAGTAAAGCCTTTATGCTTGAGCAGCACTCGCAGGCCGTATCGCACATCCTGAAGCAAGCTTGTCATGGTTGACTCCTTCGTTTGTAAGGTCGTATCGGGGGTACGAGTTCGTGACGTTGCGTGCCGGAGATATCCTCCGAAAACAGTCGTTCACTGTGAATTAGTGCTTTAAAGGATTAACACCACAAACGCCTCAAGTGTGACAGCTAATCAATGCTTTGGTCTCAATGCGTTTGCTAAGATTGACGCAACACGAAGCCGTTTGGAATCTTGAACAGTTCGGTCGAACTTTCACTCTTACCATCATGATCAAGACAATGAAAGCTATCAGGGTGCTGTTCCTTCTTATTATTCCTGTCGCTGTGGCTGCTCACCCGGGTGGAGGTCTTATCGCCCTGGATGTAAACACGGTGATCTTCGGTGACTCGATGTACAACGCCGTATGGCGTTTAGAAGGCGGTAAGAAACCGCAAGCTTTAGTAAAGAACTTTCATGCGCATTGGACCACGCGCGGCCTGGATGGCCAGATCTACTCAGAATCTTTTCAAGAAATCGGTGGTGCCCTTTTTCGGATCGATCTCGGCGGCGGCAAGCATATGAAGGTTGCCGAAGAGTCGGATGTGAACGCTCCAGTATTTGCCGTCGGTAAACGCGGTGAGCTGATCTTCCAAAAGGGAGCGCAGATAGTTGAATGGACCACTGGCGGAACCATAAATCGCTTTCGAGGCTCCGGTGAAGTCGCGAAGCGTGATCAACCTTTGCAGCAAGTGATCGCTTATCACTGGGGACCGGATGAAACTCTTTACCTTTCGGACGGGAGCCACCTCCGACGCGTTGGCGCCGACGGCGTCGTGCGGCTAGTAGCGCGAGTCGATGGCAAAGTAATCGAGCCGAAGATTTGGAACTCGACTGGAGCGGTTAGGGTTTGGAGTATTGCGATCGACGAGCGCAAACGCATCTATGCGGCACTTCCTGATCTAGGTCATGTTGTTCGTATCGATCGCGACGGTTCCCAGCACGTCGTTGACCGGAGCATTGGCGGTTGGCGTGTAACGGCAGTGGCGACGTTCGGCGATTCTGTATTCCTGCTTGAGAGTAGCGACTCCACCAACGCTGGTCAGCGCGTACGCGTGATCCGCGGTGCCGGGAACGTTGAGTTGTTGGGCCAGATCGAACCCTGACAAGCCCTTGGATCTCAGCGTTTGTCACCTCACTCCAAACACAAAAATGGCGGAGGCACTATTTACCTCCGCCATCGTGACTTGTTCAAGTCTTACTCGTTAATAACCGCTGTACCCGTCAGCATAACCATTAGCAAATGCTTCTCGGAAGTAGATCTGATAGATCCCACGGTCACCCAATTTCGAACTGTAGTCCTTAGTCGCCTTTCGAAAGGCATTTTGATCTCGAAAATCATACCCACGACCGCGTCGACGATCGTCGCGTCCGGCCTTAATGCCTTCATTGTAGCCCGCGTTTAGAGCAGTCTGTCTAAAGTTGTCTGAGCCACCACCAAGATCCGGGTAGCCGTCGTTGTAACGACCTCTGCGCCAACTGTTATTGCGCCAATCAGTATCGCGCTGTCTTCGTCTCTGTTCGCGATAGTCTCGATCTCCGTCTCGGTTGCGTTGGTAACGATCATTGCGATCGGTACGATACTGCGCTTCCGCAGTTCCGCTTACAGCAAAACCTAACCCTAACAATATTGCCAACGAGAACAAGGTTGCTGCAGCTTTGTTTTTGAAGTCGATTAGTTTCATGTTTTCGAAGTCTCCTCCCCCTGCCGCAGAGTTA
>DATJKB010000582.1:0-3174 GCA_035491875.1 Pyrinomonadaceae bacterium
GACGAACAGTTTGCAGGGGTCGATTCCATTGTTTCGCAGGGTGTTCGCTCAACAATCTGCGCCCCGCTGGTTGCTGAAACGCGAGTTCACGGCGCGCTTTACGCTGACCGGTTGGATCCGTTCAGTGCATTTAAGCCTGACGATCTCGAGTTGATTAGTGCAGTAGCTGCACAAACAGCGATTGCTGTGGAAAACGCGCGTGCGCACGAGCGGTTGGCTCGCGAAGAAGTTGCGCGCGCAAATTACAGCCGGTTCCTTCCCGAGTATGTGGTGAAGCAGATGCTCGAGAATCCGGAGTCGTTCAAACTTGGCGGCGTGAGTCAAACAATTACGATTCTTTTCGCGGACATACGCGGCTTCACTCGAATCTCCGAACATGCGCCACCAGAACGCATTGTCAGTCTGTTGAATCGATACTTCTCTGCGATGACTGACATCATTTTCGCCCATGGCGGAACACTCGATAAATATCTCGGCGATGGATTAATGGCGCTGTTTGGGGCGCCGACCACAACGCCGGATGATGCAAATAACGCTTTGAATGCAGCCGTTGCAATGCAGCGACGTGTGCTCGGAATCAACATCGAATTGCAGGCCGAAGGCTTGCCGGAGATTGGCGTCGGAATGGGATTACATACCGGCGAAGTAATAGTCGGTTACATAGGATCGGAACGAAGATCGGAATACACAGCGATTGGTGACGCAGTTAACACTTGCTCGCGATTGGAGTCGAACGCCAGGGGCGGCGAGATTTTAATGAGCGACGCCACGGCGAAGGCAGCTCGCAGTCGATATAAACTGAAACCACGCGATCCAATCACCGTAAAAAATCGCGAACAACCGGTCGTGCTTTGGGAAGTGGATTGGCAAAAGGCCAGCGGGGCATTTTGATAGTTGTAGAGGTCTGATAGGTCCTATGAGTCCCCCGGGTCTTATAGGTCCTATTTCTTTCTTTGCATGTCATTTAGAAGCAGAACAGGATCATTCATCGGTCTTAACGCACTTAGAAACCTGGTGTCGGACTCCATGGCTATCGACATGGGTTCGGCAAGCACGATCATCGCCGTTCGTGGCCGAGGCATTGTGGTCGACCAACCGTCTGTTGTCGCAGTCAACAAGATTACTGGTGAAGTAATCGCCGTTGGCGACGAAGCCAGCAAGATGCAGGGTCGGGAGGCGCGCGATGTTTCAGTGATTGGGCCGCTCATTGATGGAGTAGTCGCAGATTTCGAACTCACGAAAGAAATGCTGGACCACTTTGTACAGGAAGCCAGAAGCGGCATATCCCTCGTTAGCAGACGTGCGATCATGAGTGTGCTATCAGAAATGACACAGGTTGAGCAACGCGCGCTTTTAAGTGCGGCGGAAAAGGCACGAATCAGTCGGGTGTTCATGATCGAAGAAGGCCAGGCAGCAGCAATTGGAGCAGGGGTTCCGATCGATGATGAGCACGCCGCAGCGGTGGTTGATATCGGCGGTGGAACGATGAATGTCGCGGTCATCGTCAGCGGTTCGATTGTCGCCTCGCGTGGGGAGCGCCTGGGAAGTTCCGACATTGATACGGCGATTATGGACCGTTTGCGCCGTCACCATGGTCTAACTATCGGTATTCCGTCCGCGGAAAGGATTAAGTTGGAATTGAGTTCTGCGGTTTCGCCTGAAGATCCTGGTCGAAAACTCGAAGTGCGCGGCAGAGATGTGACAAGTGGAAGTCCCGGCGCAGTCGATATCACAGCCGGCGAGATTTACGGTGTCACAGCTCCCATCACTCGTCGGATTGCTGAAGAGGTTCGAGCGATGCTTACCGAGCTGGCCCCCGAAGTGGCTGGTGATGTTTTCGATCGAGGAGTGATTCTGACTGGCGGCGGTGCGCTGCTCGATGGACTGCCACAGTATCTGCAAAAGGAACTTAACCTCTACGTGCGGGTTGCAGATGAGCCGCGCTACGCTATTGTTCGCGGCTTGTCTCAATTGTTCGAAGAGCCTCTGTTATTACGTCGAGTTGCGCGCACCGAACCGCATCCCTTGATCGATCAGGACGCAGCAGCTTTCGAAGCTTAGCTTTACCCCAATGAACATCCTCGCCTTTTCCAGACGCACAATCACCGTCGCGCGCATCCACGGTATTCCCGTACGAATAGATTTCCGCTGGTTCATTGTTTTCTTTCTGAGCGTCTGGTTGATTGCGGTGAATCTGTCACACGGCGGCATTTGGGTGATGCAAGGTCAACTACTTCCAGTCGGAGTGCCTGCTGCCTGGGTGCTGGGGATTGTGACCACGCTAGGACTATTTTTATCAGTCCTCGGTCATGAACTTTCACACGCATTGATGGCCCGCGCCGAAGGCATTGAGATCGATGAGATCGTGCTGCACCCCTTCGGAGGACTGGCGCGGCTACGCAATGAGCCGAACAGTCCTGGTGCGGAGTTCAGAATTGCGGTTGCCGGACCTGCGGCGAGTTTCGTGTTTGCTGTCGTGGGGTTTCTGTTGATGTACCTGGCCCGCGTTGTCGACTACCGCATTATTGCTGGGATACTCGGGCTGATCAGTCTCGGCAATTTGTTGCTCGCTGTCTTCAATCTTTTCCCGGGCTATCCACTGGACGGCGGAAGAGTTCTGCGTGCGCTACTTTGGCGCCGAACCGGCGACATCAAGGAAGCGACGCGAATGGCCGGTATCTGCGGAATGTTGATCGCGGCGATTCTGATCATCTTCGGCATCTACATGGCAATTGCTCCAAACTTTCGCTCATATTTCATGGGATTGTGGTCGGTGTTGGTGGGTTTGTTCCTGTTCGATGCTGCATACAGTGTAGTCAAACACTCACGACAACGAATGCGTCATGTTGTTAGTGAAGCGATGTCGGCCCCATTCTCGATTGAGCCTGACACCCTGATCAGTCAATTGATCGATTCGATTCTGCCTCTTCATCGACAAACAGCGTTTCCAGTTGCTTTGCAGCAGCGTTTGCACGGCATGCTCTC
This sequence comes from Pyrinomonadaceae bacterium, assembly GCA_035491875.1. Classification (GTDB taxonomy): domain Bacteria; phylum Acidobacteriota; class Blastocatellia; order Pyrinomonadales; family Pyrinomonadaceae; genus PSRF01. The sequence goes on from DATJKB010000582.1 coordinate 2,986, forward strand.
ACTTGAGGATCTGAAGTCATTGCCACGCGAGAAGTGGCATCAAACTCGAGCGCGCGATGTGATGCGTCCAATCGCCTCGCGGTTTTTCGTTGCACCAAACGCGACGCTCGATTCTGCGAGAGACCTGATGAGTAAGAATGGAATTGGATCGGTAGCGGTTGTTGGTAAGAATGGCGAACTAGTGGGCTT
>DATJKB010000583.1:0-3584 GCA_035491875.1 Pyrinomonadaceae bacterium
CCAACATTTATTCTCGCGATCGTCTGCGTCTTCCTGTTACTAGCTGCGATGTATGAGAGTTGGAAATTACCGTGGGCGGTACTTCTCGGATCACCGCTGGTAGCACTCGGCGCCCTGGGCGGCGTTTGGTTCTTCGGTTACGACAACAACGTCTACGTCCAAATCGGTCTGGTGATGCTCATCGGCCTGGCGGCAAAGAATGCCATCTTGATCGTAGAGTTTGCGAAGGCAAAACATGAGGAAGGCAACACACTCGAAGATGCGGCGCTGACGTCGGCTAAATTGCGATTCCGGCCAATTCTGATGACCGCATTCGCTTTCATTCTCGGTGTTGTGCCGCTGATGAAAGCGAGTGGTGCAGGTGCCGGCGCGCAGAATGTGATGGGCGTAGGTGTGTTCTTCGGCATGCTTGTGGCAACCGCGTTGGGCGTTTTCATCATTCCCGGCAATTTCACTTTCATCATGGGTCTGGGCAGTAAACGACGCGCAAAGGCCGCGGCAGCGTCGCCGCCACCACCAGTGCCGGCACCAGCCGGACACGCCGGAGGTGATCACTGATGAAGCCTTTGGTAGTCGCTTTGTTGTTGGTGTCAATGCTGTTGGGGAGCCCGACTTATGCCGTTGCTCAAAAATCTCAAAAGCCACAAGTACAGACACCTGGACAGTTTCGCGCAGACCCAAGCCCGCAACCTGATCCTCAAACCATCGCGAATCTAAAATGGTTTGAGCTATTCCAGGATCAAAGGCTTCAGGATCTGATCCGCGAGGCTCTCACGTACAACTACGATCTGCGTCAATCGGTTGCTCGCATTGATGCGGCGCGGGCCAGTTACGGGATTACGCGGGCCGACCAGTTTCCGACAATCGGCGCCAGCGGCGATGTCTCAAATCAACGACTCTCGAGAAGCGGCGCGTTTGACCTCCCGAAACCAGCAAAACGCGATCGGTCTTTCGGAAGCGTGCTCTTGAATCTGCTCACTTTCGAGCTCGACATCTGGGGCCGACTAAGAAAGGCCACAGCGGCAGCGAAGGCTGATCTCTTAGCCACTCAAGAAATACGTCTGGCGGTGATCACTACCTTGGTCAGTGACGTCGCTTCATCCTATTTCGCTTTGCGCGAGCTCGATTACGAACTCGACATCTCACGCCGCACGCTCACCTCACGCCAGGAGTCGCTGCGAATCATTAAGTTACGACAGTCGCAAGGCATCGCGACGATGCTCGAGGTGCGTCAGGCTGAAGAGTTGGTGTACGACGCAACTGAAGTGATTCCTGCTCTCGAACGGTCGATACAACAGACGGAAAACTTTCTGAGCTATCTAACAGGCAAAAATCCGGGCGCAATTGCGCGTGGACTCAGCTTGACTGAGCACCAGTTGCTGCCAGATGTTCCCGCCGGATTGCCTTCGGATCTCATCGAGCGACGTCCGGATATTCGTGCGGCCGAGAACAGTCTTATTGCCGCAAACGCTCGAATCAGTGTCGCCAAAAAGGCGTACTTTCCACGCATCTCACTGACGGCGTTCCTCGGCTTCGAAAGCGGTCAACTGACGGAGCTTTTTAGCGGCAGCAGAAGCGTTTGGAACGTTTTTGGAGAGATAACACAGCCGATTTTCACCGGTGGACGTTTGAAATCGAATGTTCGGTTAACACAAGCAGAACGCGACTTTCTTTTGATCGACTATCAAAAGACCATTCAATCGGCATTTCGCGAAGTTTCGGATTCTCTCATTGCCTATCAAAAGACGAGAGAGGTTCGCACGCAACGAGCACTGCTCGTAGAGACGCTGCGTGATCGCACCCGTCTTTCCTATCTTCGTTACACGGGCGGCGTTGCGACGTTGCTGGATTACCTCGACGCAGACAGAGAACTGTTTGAAGCCGAACGGAGTTTGGCATTGGCCCGTCGCGACGAGTTGTTGAGTGTGGTCCAATTGTACAAGGCTCTGGGCGGCGGCTGGCAGTAATCCGATCAGTGTTTCGACAGGATTCACAAGATTTACAGGATTAGACACGACCCGCTTTAGCGCAGTGGAGTTTCACCTTCAACCTACACCAGGTCGAGTTCTTTTGTTAATCATGTAATCCTGTCTAGTTGTGGGGTCTCGTGTTTAGCAAACTCCAATAGACTTCGATCTGAGAAGCGACGTCCATAAACTTGGTGAACTCCACGGGCTTCACGATATACGAATTGCACCCAAGTCGATACGCTTCTTGAATGTCACCGTCCTCGGCGGACGTCGTCAGTACGATAACCGGAATGGATGAGCTCGCAGGGTTTGTTTTAAGCTGGCGCAACACTTCCAATCCTCCCACCTTTGGAAGCCCCAGATCGAGAAGAATAAAAACTGGAGGCTGTTCGCCTTCTTCCCAACGCTTGATGTAAGCGAGCGCTTGCTCGCCGTCGCGTGCCTCCTGAATTGGATTAAGCAGCCGGCGCTTTGCCAGCGCACGCTTCGTAAGATCGAGATCGGTGGCGCGATCTTCAACGATTAGAATTGGGCTAAACTTATTGTTCATTGATCAGCTCATTTCGGAATCTCTAGATAGAACGTGGCTCCCTCACCCAGTTGGCTGGCGGCCCACGCCCGCCCGCCCATTCGTTCCATCGCCTTCCGCACAATCGCTAAACCAACGCCTGTGCCTGGATAATCTTCTGAGTGGTTCAGACGCTGAAAAATATCGAAGATGCGATCGTGGTATTTCATATCGAACCCCATACCGTTATCACGCACCCAAACTAAAAAGTTTTCCGGCGTCTCTTGCGAACCAACTTCAATGCGTGGATTAGAAACCTTGCAGCTGAACTTCACGGCGTTGTCGAGGTAGTTTTTGAGCGACTGAGTGAGCCCGCTGCGGTCTGCGGTAATAACACCGCCATTAACATTCACGACAAAATCAATTTCACCGTCGCTGGTTTCACGTTTCTTTTGTTCGACAACTGTTGTGATAAGCGGTCCGAGTTCGAACCGGTCTGATTGAAAGTCGCGGCGTTCAAGGCGTGAATACTCCAGCAGATCGTCGATCAACTGACTCATCTCCTGGGTAGACTCCTGAATAGTTTTAAGGAATAAGTGACCCTCGTCGTCGAGTTGACTGGCGTGATCCTCCAACAGCAATCGGCCATAACCATCAATTCCGCGGAGTGGGGCTTTGAGATCGTGGGCCACTGAGTATGCGAACGTTTCGAGCTCCTTAGTCTTGGAGTTGAGCGCAGCCGTGCGCGCGGCAATCCGTTGCTCCAACTCAGCATTAAGTCGATCGAGAGATTCTTTGGCCTGCTGCCGTTGTTTCCTTTCGAACAGCAGTAACGCAATAAACACAAATTGCAACGCAATCAGCGAGAGAACGAACACGATGCGCCATTTGTACTGCTCCCAAAATGTAAACTCCTTGAAACGTATGACGCTCCCAGCTGGAAGACTATTCTCGCTAATGCCCCAACGCTTCAGTGCTCGCCAGTCAAACATCGGCACCGTCTTCGCTGGTTCAACTGGAATGTCTTCAACTCGAGTCCCGTTCAAGATCTGCACGCCCATTTCGGCTGCCCTTGCACCATTCATCTCGGGCCCCTGGAGATAACC
>DATJKB010000584.1:0-3881 GCA_035491875.1 Pyrinomonadaceae bacterium
GCTGGGCGCCCTTACGACAACCGGAAGTTTGCTCGCCTTCGCCAAGCTACAGGGAATGGTGCGCGGGACACCGATGACCTACAAAGGGCAGAACATCTTCAACATGAGTCTGCTTGCTGTGACCGTCGGCATCTTTCTTTATCTGATCTTTGTGCCGACTTCGATGCCGCTTTTCTTCACGATGGCGGGTCTGGCCTTCGTCTTTGGCCTCTTGCTGGTGATGCCAATCGGCTCAGCCGATATGCCTGTTGTGATGTCGCTGCTGAACTCATACGCCGGTTTGGCCTCGGCTGCGACAGGGTTTGTATTAAACAACAAGGTTCTCATCATCGCCGGCACACTCGACGGGTTCTCGGGTTTCATTCTTTCGATACTGATGTGTCGCGCGATGAATCGTTCGATTACCAATGTGCTGTTTGGCGCATTTGGCAGCGCGGTGACTACGGCGGGCGGCGGTGATCAGCAGGGGACAATGCGCGAAGTCGCGCTCGAAGACGTCGGCGTGCAATTGGCGTATGCGAACAAGGTCGTGTTTGTTCCCGGCTATGGTCTCGCAACAGCGCAGGCCCAACATGCCGTGCGCGAACTAGCCGACGTGCTTGAAAAGCGCGGTGTCACAGTCAAATATGGGATTCATCCGGTCGCCGGACGAATGCCTGGACACATGAACGTGTTGCTCGCTGAGGCAAACGTTCCATATTCATCTCTTTACGAGCTCGAGCAGATCAATCCGGAGTTTCCGACAACGGACGTCGCAATGGTTATCGGCGCAAATGACGTCGTCAATCCCGATGCGCGCGATAATCCCACGAGCCCGATCGCGGGGATGCCAATCCTTGAAGTCGACCGCTCGAAGTCCGTTGTGGTCCTGAAGCGAGGACAGGGCAAAGGGTTCTCCGGTCTTGAGAATCCGCTGTTCTTCAAGCCCGTGACCGGCATGCTGTACGGCGATGCGAAAGACTCGCTGACCCGACTTGTGCAAGCAGTACAACACGCGTAACCTTCTTTGGAGTGCGGTCCCGACACATCGGGATCGCCGCTTTTTTCAGAACATCCCAACAACTCAAACGAAAGCGCTGACAGGTCAGCGCACTCCAAAGGAGTAGACTGTCAACCTGGAGAACTCATGCGAAGATTAATGACCATCCTGCTATTGGCGAGCATGCTCGTCGTTTCTTTTCCGTCTTCTTTCGCGCAGCGAAACACGGACAAAGCCAAAAAGGCGGCTGCGTCAGTTACCACGCAAAGAGGAACTGACACGATCACCGCAGCTCAAATGCACGACTACCTGAGTTTCATTGCCTCCGACGAAATGGAAGGTCGCGACACTCCCTCAAGAGGTCTCGACACAACGGCGAAGTTTATCGCCACCAATCTCGGACGCTGGGGACTCAAACCGGCCGGCGACAACGGCACTTTCTTTCAAACGATAGAGTTGCGGCGGGATCGAGCCGACGGTGGGCAAACAAAGGTTGAATTCTTTGGTCGCACGCTTAACTCGGGTGTTGAATACATTCCGGTCGCTGGTTCGGGAGTTGTGAATGCGCCGATGGTGTTCGCTGGAAACGGATGGTTTGTCAAATCAAAGAATATTGATGCCTACAAAGATATTGATCCCACCGGCAAGATCGCGATCATTTATGGATCACCTGCTGGTTTTCCGCGCGGAATTTCTCGCGCGGATCTAACAGGGAAGATGGGTGACGACTGGATGGGACCAAGCGATTATGCGCGCAAGAAAGGTGTAGTTGCCCTCGTTTACGTGCCTGACGTTCAATTCCTGACTGGCTGGGACCGGACGCGTCGTCTGATCATGGATCGTGGTTCAATCGGGGTCGCAAAGTTTCAGGCTCAGGGTTCGAACCCGCTACCATCCATTGTTGTTTCACCTGAGATAGCGAGCGGAATATTTCTCGGTGAAAAGGCGAACGCGAATCAAATCTACAACGGCTACTACGGTACGGGCCTGCCCGCGCCATTCGCGCTCAATCCGGACAAAAAGCTAAACATGAACCTTGCGAACAGGAGCGAGGTCATTCCTACACAGAATGTTGTTGCAGTTTGGGAAGGCGGTGATCCGGTTTTGAAAAATGAGTACGTGGCAATCGGCGCTCACTACGATCACGTGGGAATTTGTGCTCCCAACGCGACGGATCAAATTTGCAATGGAGCCGATGATGATGGGTCGGGAACCACGGGAATGCTCGCTATTGCCGAAGCGCTTGCCAAGGCACCAACGCGTCCGAAACGCTCAGTGCTCTTTGTGTGGCACTGTGGCGAGGAGAAGGGATTGTGGGGTTCGCGCTACTTTACCGAGTATCCGACTGTTCCGCTTAATCAGATCGTTACGCAACTCAACATGGATATGATCGGTCGCAGCAAAAAGGATGGCGATACGAATACGAGAAACAAGGATCTTACCGGCCCCAACGATATATACGTGATCGGTTCGACGATGATGAGCACTGAACTCGGGGAGATACTGGAGACAGTCAACAAGTCGTACCTGAACCTTGGTTTCAACAAACGTTACGACGACCCAAGCGATCCCGAACGATTTTTCTATCGCAGTGACCACTACAACTACGCGAAAAAAGGTATTCCGATCATCTTTTTCTTCGATGGTGTACACGAAGACTATCACCGAGCGGGGGACTCGGCCGACAAGATTGACTATCAGAAGATGGAGAAAGTCGCGCGCACGGTTTACATGATGTTGTGGGAGGTGGCGACGCGGCCAACAAGGCCCAAGGTTGATAAGCCTTTGCCGGCGCAGTTGAGTACCAATTAACACATTGACGATTGCAGATTGATGATTGTTGATTGTCGCTATTGACTGGGCTAGCGTCAGGTATCTTCAAGCTGCGTGAGAAAACGATCCGCTCGATAGCGCAGTCGGGAAGGGCGGCAAGCGGTCGTTACACTCAAACTTGCCGAGGCGACAATGAGCGCGCCCCCGCTCAACTCACCTGACTATCAACGTCGTGGAAAACTACTTTCTCTTTCGTTTAATCACCAATCTCCGATACGCTTCGTCGCGCGAAAGTCCTAATTCACGCGCTGCCTTCTTTAGTGCGCTGCGGTGATCTAAGCCTTCACTTTCGAACCTTGCCACTAAGCTCTCGATATCCGGGTCTTCGGTTTTCTGCATGGTTTCGTTTCTTTGTCGATCAATAAGCAGCACGACCTCGCCGCGAGCCTGCTCCGCCTCGTCGTAGTGTTTTGCCAGTTCGAGCAACGTTCCCCGGCGAAGCTCTTCGTGAAGTTTAGTTAACTCGCGAGCGACAACCGCTTGTCGTACGCCCAACACTTCCGCCGCATCATTCAGCGTGGCCCGCAGACGATGCGGTGCCTCATAAAACACCAGTGTCCCCGGAACATCGCACAACTCAACCAACCGGGTTCGTCTCGCGCCCGAACGCGCCGGAAGAAAGCCGCCAAAGAAAAATTCGTCCGTCGGTAATCCTGAGGCTACAAGAGCAGTGACAAGCGCCGATGGTCCAGGCACTGAAACAACCGAGATGTTGTTCTCGATTGCGAGCCGCACCAAACGAAACCCCGGATCGTTAATGCCGGGAGTACCGGCGTCAGAAACGATTGCAACGTCGCTTCCCTCTCGCAATCGTGCTAACAGTTCCTCGCTTCGTTGCTGTTCGTTGTGTTCGTGATAGCTGATCGTTTTAGTTCCGATCGCGTAGTGCTGAAGCAGTTTGTGAGTGTGCCTCGTGTCTTCAGCAGCAATGATATCGACATCTTTCAATGTCTGAATCGCGCGCTGCGTGATGTCTGCGAGGTTGCCGATTGGTGTCGCGACGATGTATAGGATCCCAATCACTGAATGTAAGTTAGTGCCACACTTATCGTATTGTCGAGAGCTTAAC
>DATJKB010000585.1:0-2519 GCA_035491875.1 Pyrinomonadaceae bacterium
AGATTGATGATCGGATATCCCACAACCTGGCCCAGCCCATGATAGGTAACCTTGCCACCGCGGTTTGTTTCAAACAGTTCGACACCGCGACTCTGAAGTTCGTTTTGCGCGAGGAGAACGGACGAACTGTTGCCGCGCCGACCGATGGTCAAGGTATGCGGGTGTTCTAACAGCAAAAGGGTGTCAGCTTGCGTACCGGCCTTTACGGCGGTCGCGGTTTCTTTCTGAATTCTCAGGCCGGTTTCATAATCGATGCGACCGAGCCGGCGAATCGCTAGTTTTCTCTTATTCACAATGCAACCAGACACGCGGGATTGACGTCATTCTAACAGCGTTCGATGTGAGAAGAATAACCAGCGAGATATGTGGTTTTTTTCGCTTGACCTAACAGTACGGACAAGCTTACGTTGAATCAAAAAAGAACCTTGTCGAGGAGAATATCTTGAAACGTCTAACACTGGTCCTATTGGCAGCCCTGATCGCTGTTCCCGTCACCGCATCTGCCCAAACGAGAAAAAGGTCATCTACAAAGCCGTCGACAAGTACGGCAGATCGCGCGGCGGTCGTACGTAACTCCGGCGCGATCCGCGTAGGCGATCAAATCAAAGTTCTGTCGCGATTTATCTACCTGCTGGGTGGAGTAGCGAAGGGATTGGAAAAGAACGATGAGGCCATTAAGCGCAATGAGGCTTCACCTGCCATAGTGCAACAGACCGAACAAAGCAAGACTTCAGTGAGGAACAGTATACGAAACGTTCGCGAAGGTTTGGATAAACTTGAGATCGACTTCCGCGCAACACCTGAATTGCAACCCTACTACATCAAGCTTGCTGGAAGCGCCGCCGGTGCCGCCGCCGCCGAACAGCAGGCTGCGAACAATCAGTTCGACGCTGCCGGACGATCGCTGCTAAACGTAATCAATCGGTTGACCGATGTGTTGTTGATAATGAGATGAGACTGTAGTTGTGCTTAGTGCTTTGTAAGTCGTGTCGAATCGACGGACGAAGAACAAAGTACAAAGCACGAAGATAGAGCTCACTTCGTCGGCGCCTTCTTCGCGTAATACCCTTGCCGCGCTCTGATTTTTAACTCCGGACGTGTCGGTGTCGCCACCTTGATGTGACGAAATTGCCCCGGTGGCGCTTCAGAATCTCCGTAGTACCCCAGCAAATACTGCCCGCGCAATTCGGCCGCCACCTGACGAAACACCTTCTCCAAATCCTTATCCGAATCGGGTAGGAACGCGGAACCACCAGTGGCGTCTGCCATGGTCTGCATTCCCGTCTGTGCTCGGCTCGCCATTACGTTCATGCGCACAGATGGGCCACCAGGGTTGACTGAATAAAAAGTTGCATCGGCTTTTTGGACAACTTGCTGTACATACTGCACTGCAATTCGGTGCGCTCTATGTAATGCCGACTCTGTTCTCTGCGCGTCCGCCTGTGTTCCCTGAGTTCTTCCCGGGCTCACCGTCCCCGTCGCAACCTGGCCGGTAGACTGTTGGTACGCTGCTACCGACAACTCCTTCGTGCGCTCGCTGAAGTTATCGTCGCCGTCGGATATAACAATGATCACTCTTCGATTTTTCCCTGGAGAGTTTTCGTTCAGATAATTGGCAGCGGTGACAACGGTGTCATAAAAAGCCGTCGGCACAGGCGCCGTTGCGGGCGGTATGGCAACGATTTTTGCAGCCGCGACTTCGGTGGACGATAACGGTTGAATTAGAACGGGCGTACCTGCGATCCCAAACACCGCCGCTCGATCGGCGGGTTTCATCACGAGCTTCAGAAATGCCGCTGCTGCGTTCTGTTGGAACTGGAAGAAACCCTTCTGACTAACGCTGCTCGAGATATCAAACAGCAATGCAATGTCTAGAGGAACCTGTTCAGGGTCACCAAGCTCAGTAATCTGCTGCACGCGACCTTCTTCTTCAAGACGAAAGTCTTCAAGCTTTAATCCTTGAATCGCCTGGCCCTGGTAATCAGTCACAGACACCGGGACCATCACCAGGTTGGAAGTCACTCGCACGACGTCGAGCACTTCGTTCTCAGGAGGTTTCGGAGTTGGTGTCGGTTTTAGTTTCGGAACAGGCGGAGGCGGAGGCAGATCTCGCTGTGATTGTTGAGCAGAAGCAAATCCACTAGACAAAACAAGGGCCAGCACTCCCGAAAGAAGTGCCGGCCATAAAATTTTTCCCCTAATTCTCAATTTCATGACAGTCATCGAACCAATCTTCATGCCGCCGGGTCGCTTGTTTTCTTCAGCCACACCACCAGCGGCATGACTCATGGTTCTTTGGTGTCAGTTTAACTCCGCGGAGTTGCTCCCTACTAGCGCACTCCGGAAATAACTTAGTTGCCAGTGCCCGGATTCATCGTCGGCGCAGCCGTGGTCAGGCCCTTGTTAACAAGCAGCTTGATTTCGACGCGTCGGTTCTGAGCACGTCCTTCACGCGACGTGTTGTCGGCAACTGGATTCAATTCACCGTATCCATACGGCGTGATGATGCGACGCAGTGG
>DATJKB010000586.1:0-6619 GCA_035491875.1 Pyrinomonadaceae bacterium
GTAGCGGAGTTTCTGCGACGAATGTTTGGGCCGAACACTGTTACCCGCTTCCGTCCGTCGTACTTCCCATTCACCGAGCCCAGCGCGGAGTTTGATTTCACCTGCTTCAAATGTGGTGGCAGTGGCTGTCGCATCTGTAAAAACTCCGGTTGGATCGAATTAGGCGGGTCTGGAATGGTGCACCCAAACGTGCTGCGTGCGGTGGGGATCGACAGCCAGGAATTCTCGGGCTTCGCGTTTGGATTCGGCATCGATCGCATGTGCGGTTTGATGTACACGCTCGACGATATTCGGCTGCTGTTCGAGAACGATGTGAGGTTTTTGGAGCAGTTTTCGTAAAGTTTGTCCGTGGTCCGTCGTCCGTTGTCCGTGGCAGTTTCGGATAACAACTGACAACTGACCACGGACAACTGACCACGGACTATGTATACAAGCTACAAATGGCTCCAGGAGCTAACCGACACCAAGCTGACCGCTGCACAACTCCGGGATCGGCTAACGATGGTGGGCTTAGCTGTTGATGCCGTCGAATCGCATAATGCCGATTCTGTGCTCGACGTCGAAGTGCCGTCTAACAGGCCCGACTGCCTGTCGCATGTCGGAATCGCGCGTGAAATCACCGCGATCGACATAGGGGAACTACACGTTCCTGATGTCACCCAGCCCAAAACCGAGGGACGTGCGGAAGAATTCACTGCTGTCGAGATTAAGGATTCAGATCTTTGTCCGCGTTACGCCGCACGTCTCGTGCGCGGCGTGAAGATCGGACCTTCACCTGACTGGTTGGTAAAACGTCTGGAATCCATCGGTCAGCGTCCAATCAACAATGTTGCCGATATAACTAATTACGTGCTTCATGAAGTGGGTCAACCGCTGCATGCGTTCGATTTCGCAAAGCTGGAGGGGCAGAAGATCATCGTCCGCCGGGCGAAGGACGGTGAAAAGCTCACTACCCTCGACGGTGTTGCAAGAGAACTCCAACCAGACATGCTGGTGATCGCTGATGCTAAGCGCCCAGTCGCCCTGGCGGGAATCATGGGTGGCGAAGAGTCGGAGATTTCTTCGGCGACAACTGACGTGTTGATTGAAAGCGCATATTTCGATCCAAATTCAGTGCGACTGACTGCGCGCGCTCTCGGTATGGATACGGAAGCATCTCGTCGTTTTGAGCGTGGTGCCGATTGCGAGGGAGTATTACGTGCACAGGACCGCTGCGTTCAGTTGATCTGCGAGATCGCCGGTGGCGTCGCTACAGAAAACGCCATCGATGTCTATCCAAACCCGGTTGTGCCTCGGGTGATTACTCTGCGAACGAAGAGAGTGGAAGACCTCACTTCGCTCAAGGTAGAAACACATGAAGTTGATCGAATTCTCACGGCGCTAGGATTCGTTAAGAAGAACGAGTCTGAAGACGCGCTTACTTTCAGCGTTCCTTCCTGGCGCGTTGATGTGGAACAGGAAGAGGATCTGGTTGAGGAAGTGGCCCGTCATACCGGTTATCAACAAATTCGATCCGAGCTGCCGCCTTCAAACATGGCGGGCGAGTATCAACCGACCGAGGTGAAGCAGAGGCTTTTGCGGCGTACGCTGAACAACTTTGGCTACGACGAAGCAATCAATTTCAGCTTTATTCGCAAACATGAGGGGATTGATCTAATTCCTGCTTTTGAAGGGCGTCAAGACCAACAGGTGGAGCTGTCGAATCCTATTATCGAAGAGGCCGCTTTCATGCGCACGACGCTGATTCCGGGTCTTTTGGATTCACTAAAACACAATCTCAACCATGGCATCCGCGACGTCAGACTATTCGAAATTGGGCGGATTTTCGGCGGATCTCATGGTGGCGATCTTCCGGAAGAACGACTAGCCCTGGCGATGATTGCGACGGGCGGAGCTGTTGATGAGAACGTAGCTCAGGCAACAAGAGATTTGGATCTCTTCGATTTGAAGGGCGCCTTCGAAGCTGCGCTCGATGCGATGAACGTTTTACCGGCGCACTTCAAGAACACTTCCGCTGCTCATCTGCGCATGGGCCAGGCGGGTGAGATTCTGCTGCAAGATGGCAAATCAATCGGAAAGTTCGGTCGCCTAGCCGAAAACATTGCAAGCTCATATAAGTTCCGTCCGCCTGTCTTCATTCTTGAAATCGATCTCTCGGCATTGTTCGCGGTGGGTGAGAAGGGTATCCAGTATTCGCGATTGCCGAAGTATCCTTCAGTCGTACGCGATCTAACTCTGTTGGTCGGCCGTGATGTGACCTTCGCAGCGTTAACGAAAGCAGTTAGAGATCATAACGTTGCTGACTGCCGTGACGTGAATCTCGTTGGCACTTATGATGGCGCAAACACTCCACCGGGGAAGCGTTCAATCACACTGCGCATCGAGTATCGCTCCGACGACCGCACGCTGCGCGACGATGAAGTGGAAGAGAGACATGCGGCTTTGACGGCCTCACTTTTGGAAGCTTTTGCTGCTGAACAACGGTAGGGAAAATAAATCTGGCGAGATTGCAGAATGAGTCTTGCGCTTGTGAGGCTTAAGTCGGATAATCAGTGCCGCTTGGAAATCAAAGAGGTCGGGAGATAAATGATGGTCGGTCTTTCAGGGTTGGAAAAGTTCTCACATTTGGAAGACAAGATCTACCGGACCATCGAACTCACCAAGACCTTGCGACAAGAAAAAGAGAGCATGGAGAAAGAGCTCTCGCTTATGCGGCGCGACATGGGCAGCGTCCTCAACGAGAAAGAACGTTTGGAGTCGCAGGTTGAAAAACTTCTTGCCGAACGCGAAACGATTCGCATGAAGGTGGAAGCAATGCTCGACGCAGTCGCGGCGCTTGACCCCGAGATGGCCGAGGAGCTCAGATGAGCACACACATCGGCCAGATGCAAAGCAGTATGGAAGCCACCAGCAGCCCCACCATCAGAGTAGAAATCTACAATCAGACTTACAACATTCGCTCGGATGGTGATACGGAATACATTATTCAACTAGCGGAGTTTGTCGACAGCCGGATGCGAGAGATTTCGTCTGGCACGCTCACGGTCGATTCACTCAAAGTTGCGATCCTCGCCGCGCTGCACATAGCCGACGAACTTCACCGTCTCAAGAACATGCACGAACAAGCCGATTCACAACTCGCCGCCCGCAGCTCGGAATGCGCCGAAATGCTGGATCGACTGCTAAAAGTTCGCAGCACCGTCGATCAGAGCGGAGCAGGGAAGCTCTCGCTAGGTTAATTGCCTTTTTCCCATAATACCAACTCGATTCTTCCGTCGAATTCATCCCGGTTGGACAAAATTAGTCGGGTTCCTGAGTTGACGTCTGTGTTAATATCCGTCGCGGCGGAAGGAAACTTTCTGCGGTGATCGTCACCGACGTTACGATGATTGAGCCAACGCCGTTGATTAGGGAGACCGAGGTCGCTTGCCAGTGCACTTCTTCATCGTTAAGAAATGCCAGAGGCGGCGGCATTTAAGAGGTCACCCACCTGTCTATGCAGGTTCAATTACGGCTTCGGAGCGACACTGTGGATCTCCTTTCCGCCAGGAACTTATTGATCTCTAGTTCTCAGCTTTTTGCTACGCCCCTCCAGTAATCTGAAACTCTGTGCTCCCTCTGAAGCGTGGTATTCAGTATCCCGACGTGTCGGGATAGCGGATGGCCAACACTCAAGCAGCACTAATTAACGTATCTTGAGTGTTGGCCATCCGCTATCGCGAACGGCACTGAATCCTACGACCTGCGATGAAAGTCTTGATGATAGGTGATGTTGTTGCTAAGCCCGGTCGCATGGCCGTGCTCGAACGCATCCAGGATTTAAGAGAACAACATCGAATCGATTTTGCCATCATGAATGCGGAGAATCTTGCGGGTGGGTTCTCCGTCACGCCCTCACTCTGCGAACAACTGTTTTCCTCAGGCATTGATGTGATGACTTCGGGCAATCACATCTTCGATAAGAGGGAGGCCATCGAATACATCGTCAAACAACCGAGACTCTTAAGGCCTGCAAATTATCCGCCTAATACACCGGGAAAAGGTGTCTGGGTTGGTGAAATGAACGGCGTGGGAGTAGCGGTGATGAACGTAATGGGTCGCGTCTTTATGCCACCATCGGACGATCCTTTTCGAACAGTTGATCTCTTGCTTGAATCTCTACCGGCAAAGACGACGGTTAAACTCGTCGATATACATGCGGAAGCGACTTCAGAAAAAGTCGCAATGGGTTGGTATTTAGACGGGCGTGTGTCGGCTGTTTTAGGTACGCACACTCACGTGCAGACTGCTGATGAAAGAATCCTGCCGCAGGGAACTGCGTATCTCTCCGATATCGGCATGACGGGAAGCTACGCAGGCGTAATTGGCATGAGTAAGTCGGACGTTATCGCGCGCTTCACGTCGGTGATCGCGCGTCGAGCCGAGCACAGCCACGGCGACATTCGAATCTGCGCCGCAGTAATCGATATCGATGAATCGACCGGCAAAGCAAGGGAAGTCCAACGCCTGAATCTTCCTCACGAGCGCTAATCATTAATTAGTGCATACCTAATATTCTTGGCGATGTTGACCTTCTGCTCGAGCTCTGCTTTTAGCGCAGGTTTTAACTCAAGGCATTTGTCAAAATCTTTTTTCGCTTCCGTATCACGTCCTTTAACTGTTAACGACAGGCCGCGATTCATGTAGCTGCTTGGTTCCGTTGGATCAAGCTCAATAGCGCGAGTTAAATCAGCAATCGCTTCATCATATTTTGCTTTCTTCATCCACGCTGTGGCGCGACCTTCATAAGGTTTTGCTATTGCAGAGTTCAGTTTGAGCGCCTCATTGAAATCCTGGAGTGCCGCGTCAAACTCCCCTAGATGAACAAGGAGATAGCCTCGATTATAGAAATGCTCAACGATCTTCGGATTTAGCTCGATGGCGCGATTGAGATCTTTATGAGCACCTTCGTAATCACCGATCTCGTAGCGAACACTCGCGCGGTTGTTGTAGGCCTGATACATCTCATTATTGAGTGATATTGCTTTCTCTGCATCGGCTAACGCGCCCATCTGGTCGCCGATGGCGCGTCTTGCGGCGCAGCGATTTAGATAGGGCTCTCCCAGATTGGGCCTTATTCGAATTGCACGGCTGAAGTCCTGAATGGCGCCTTCGAAATCACCTTTGCGCAAACGCGCAACACCGCGATTGCTGTAGGCGTTCGCTGTCAATGGATCGACGACGGTGACGTTTGCGGCTTCGGCCTCGGTCGTGAGGTCGTTTCTGAATCTGGATCCTTTATCGACTTTCGCTGGCCCAAGGCGTGAACTGAGTTCGATGGCTTTAGTGAAATCCTCGATTGCGCCATCCAGATCGTTTTTGTTTAGTTTCGAGGTACCGTGCTTATAGAGATTGATAGCATTAGAGGGAGTCTGGGCGGCGGTAATTGTGGCGAAGCAAAGTAGAA
Source organism: Pyrinomonadaceae bacterium (assembly GCA_035491875.1). GTDB lineage: Bacteria > Acidobacteriota > Blastocatellia > Pyrinomonadales > Pyrinomonadaceae > PSRF01. The sequence goes on from DATJKB010000586.1 coordinate 5,447, forward strand.
ACGCAGCGACAACTAACGTGATCACGAACGAGCGCATGACGATCTCCTTGTAGATCGACGAGATCTTTTTGCTCTTACAAAGTGCGCTGATGGGCCGGGGATGCGGTTGGGAAGCGCAGCTTTGTGATTTAAATTCTCGTCGAGGTTGAAGCTCGACACCGGCTGCGCTAAGATGCGGTTACACGACGATACAACTTTGAGCCGGAAGGGTCGAACTTGTGTTGTCATCGAGCCTCGTTGCTATCGCAAGTAGCTGCGAGGCTCTTAATTTGAGCACGCTGTTTTCGATGGGCTTCCCGCGGGCCAGGCGGTTTCTATTACTGACTAATCTGTAAACGCTCAACTTTAAAAAAAGTTACATTGAAATGGGGAGTGGGTCTCTACAGATTGAACACCGCGGTGTGTTGGGTTGTGACAAGAAGAAATGAGTGTCCGAAGTATTGGTAGGTGCGTACGGAATTCGGCATTGATCGCGGTCAGAACAGGAGCGAAGCGACTGCTATTACCGGACGTTACGACCCACGTGTAGACCAGTCGCTTCGCTCCTGTTCTGAATTATGCTGATACTTGAGTAGGGATCTACTCTGGAGCGATCTGGGTGGGTACTACTTCGCCTGAAGATGTTGATTTGAGAACCGGTGGTGACAACAGTCGCTGAATATACCCATCCGGAAATGACCTGACGCGTCCTGCTGAATCGGTGACAACGTGACCTGTTTCTCCTTCAGCGACGATCGTATCGTCCAAAGGTCGAATTATTTCGTAGCCAAATCGCAGGGAGCGTTTCCGCAATTCGGTGATGTGCGTACGAATGATCAGCTCATCGTCATAATACGCAGGCGCCTTGTATCGGCAATAAGCTTCAGCGACCACCAGAAACGAGTTGTCGTTTTCTTCCATGTCCCGGTACGAAAACCCACGCGCGCGGCAGTAATCCGTTCTCCCTATTTCGAACCAGACCAGGTAATTGGCATAATAGACGATGCCCATCTTGTCCGTTTCGGAATAACGGACACGGATCATCGTTTCGTGCCAGGCACCATAAGCATCGTCGGGTGGAGGGCTGGTCATCTGAAACAAGTAACTCCGAACTCTTTAGAAAAGAGACAAGAATGAAACAAACCGCGCAATTCGACTGTAAACGTTTAGCGGACTATAAGAGCGAACACGGGA
>DATJKB010000587.1:0-6257 GCA_035491875.1 Pyrinomonadaceae bacterium
TAATTCAATCTGACTGTTAATCCCACTTGCATGAAGCTTAGAAGCCTACTCGCACTTGCGTTCAGCATCGTCGCGCTCGCGGCGGTCTGCAATGCACAACCAAGTGATCGCCTAGTCGCTGCCAGGATAGATCGCTACATCGCTTCGCAGATGCACAGGTACAAGATACCCGGTATGTCAGTCGCAATCGTGCGAAACGGCAAAGTCTCAATCCTCAAGAGCTATGGGCTGGCAAATGTCGAACTCGGAGTGCCCGTAAAACCAGAAACCATCTTCCAGTCTGGATCAATGGGTAAACAGTTAACGGCGGCGGCGATCATGGTCCTGGTCCAGGAAGGAAAGATTTCACTTGACGACCGTGTCAGTAAGTATTTGCCCGACACTCCTGCGGACTGGACCAACATCACAATTCGACACCTGCTAACGCAGACCTCGGGCCTTGGAGATTATCCGCCCGAGATCGAACTGCGACGAGATTACTCAGAAGATCAGTTCATCGACATTTTCAAGAAAGCCCCACTCAACTTCGCCGCAGGAACTGATTGGGACTATAGCAATGTCGGCTACGTGACACTCGGGATCATTATTAGCAAAGTCACCGGAAAGTTTTATGGCGAGTTCCTGCGAGAGAAGGTTTTTAAGCCACTCGGAATGACGACCGCGCGTGTGATTTCAGAAGAGGACATTGTTCCCAATCGCGCAGCCGGCTATCGACTCGTTAATTCACAACTTAAGAACCAGGAGTGGGTTTCACCATCCACAAATTCAACCGCCGATGGCTCGTATTACCTGTCGATTTTGGATTTGGTGAACTGGGATAGTGGATTGGAGGCGACGCGTGCGAATGCACTGTTTACTCAATCCACTCTTGATCAGTTCTGGCAGCCTACGAAGTTGAGTGATGGCCGGGTGAAAGGATATGGCTTCGGCTGGTTCACAATGAAGTTGCATAACCGCCGCTTCGCATTTCACGGTGGCGCGTGGCAAGGCTTCAAGTCGTACATCGTGAAATTCTTGGACGATAAGTTGACCATTATATTTCTGGCGAATTCGTGGGAGGCGAATGACTTCAGAATGGCTCGTGGCTTGATGTCAATTTTCTATCCGGAGTTCGCGGCAAATGAATCGTTTGGTGACTATCGTAGCGAACCAAAGGTGACGCAGCTGGTGCACCGGGCGTTGCTGGGCCTTGCAAATGACAAAGTGAACAAAGAATTGTTTACAGCGGAGCTTCAGTCGGAATTATTTCCTGCGAAGGCAAAAAAGATCAGGGAGCAATTACAATCATTGAGTCTGCCAGTGGCAGTGATCCATTTGAGTGAACTAGTTGAAAAAAAGGTGGTGGGTGATCTGCGCGTTTATCGATATGCGATCATCGATATCGGTCAATCGATGGTGTGCACTGTGAAGCTGCGACAGGATGACAAGATTGCAGGCATCGAGATCAGTGAATTGCGTTAATTGCCCCCTATTTGGAACTCCCTGCGAACTCTGCGTCTCCGCGTCCTCTGCGTTTGTTCTATGGTCTATCGCAACACTCAAGAAGCACAGCTATTCGTTCGTTCCTTCTTACACCGTCTGTTGAATATTTCGAACCGCTCATGAAAACGCAGAGGACGCCGAGACGCAGAGGGTCGCAGAGGATTGGGACGTAACGATTAGATCGATTCGAGCGCGCGGAGGGCAAGGCCTTTCGCAACGGTGGTTAGTTCTTCGCCACCTCTCAACTTCTCTGGCCCAAATGTCCTGGCGAAGAAGCGACGGACATACGGTACGAAAGATGATCCTCCAGTAAGGAAAACGCTTCCGACGTCTTTGTAGTTGACGTTGTGCTGTTCAAAGAGACTCTTGACGCAAGTGGCAATGCTTTGAATATCTGGTTGAATCCACGATTCAAAACGCCAACGCTCAAGCTGGTCCTTGATGTGAACGAGCGAGTAAGTAAATAGAAAATCTGCTTCTTCTTTTTCTGTCAATTCGACTTTTGTGTGTTCGACAGCACGATAAAGCTCGTAGCCAAGGTTGTCAGAGATTATTTGAATGAGTGCGGCTATCTTTTCAGGCTCTGTAGCTTGCGATTTCACCTCACGCAAAACACTCATCGTCTTTGGATCTTTCAGAAGAAATGTGCGATGCCAACTCGACAGCTGTGAATACACCCAGACCGGAACGGGCAGCTCTTTGCCCAATGAAACGTACTTAGATCCAAGACCGAGCTTAGGCGCAACCAGGTTCATCATCACCCGGCTATCGAACGTGTCGCCCGCAATGGCTACTCCCGACGTACCAACTACCGGATTTTGACCATTCTTTTTCCGCGTTGGACCAAGTTGCGCCAGCGTAAAGTCGCTGGTGCCACCTCCGAAGTCTCCTATTAAGACCAACTCGTCGTGATCCAACTGCGTTTCGTATTGATATGCGGCTGCGACTGGCTCGAACTCAAAAGTAACTTCAGAGAAACCAGCTAGTTCAGCTGCTACTCTCAAGCGTTCGAGCGCCAATCGTTCGTCTGCTTCTTTTTCGGCTCCCGCAAAGCGCACAGGTCGACCGATTACAACGCTTGCAGCTTCGACACCAAACTGATCAACGACCGCGGTTCTTAATCGTCTCAGGATTAGTGAGATTAGATCTTCAAGCGTGTATGGGCGTCCGTTGATTGTGGTGGTGGTAAACAAATCACTCGCCAAATAGGATTTAATGGAGAGGATGAGTCGACCTTTAGTGTCAGCTTCAAGATACGCATTGATCGCGTCTGGTCCAGCCTGGGTTTCGGCTTTGACCGGTTGGTTACGTTCCTTCGCAGGGAAATAGAGGATTGATCTAAAACTCGAGGTCCGATTTTTAGCAGCGCCGAACGACGCAAGACTCGCCTGGTGATCAGCGCCAGCGACGGCGATGGCACTATTGGTTGTGCCAAAATCTAATCCAACGACTCGATCTTTCATAGTATTCATCAGTACCGTTCGCGGTAGCGGATGGCCAAGACTCAAGATCCAGAGTCTAAGCATCAGGTACGTCGCTTGAGTCTAGGCCATCCGCTACCGCGAACGGTACTGAATAGCACCCACCCGCTGCCGCGAGGTGGTACTGACTGCGACCCACTACGATTAGCTTTGCAAGAGAGGCTCTTCAGACTCCTTCCTGAAAACGTCATGAGATGCCAAATTGTTACGTTTGAATCTGGGCTAGGTCGAAATTGATTCTGAAGTCGGTGGGTTCCGCTGAGGGTGGGTTTTCAGTGGTAGGGCGAAATTGAGGTAACGAGTTTCGTGTCTAAGTTCGTGTGAATTCGTGGATCGTTCCGTTTGTCCAGAAACACAAGGACGATCCACGAATTCACACGAACCTACACGAACCAAAATACTTCCGACTCACGCTAGCTGTGACTTTAAGGCAAAGCCCTCCACCAACATGAAGTCGGTGGTCTCCATTGTCTCGCCTTCGGGCAAACGCGTTAGTCGTTGAGAGATGCAAACACGATTGCAATAACTGCGAGAAAAGCTCCAGCTCCAATGCCGATACCAATGGCGAGGTTCCTGGCGGTTGAGTGGCCCTTGTTGCTCTCGACCTTAGTAACTTCGCTATAACGGATCGTCGTTGGCGAGTCAGTCTTCCGATCACGCAAGACAAAGTCATCATCGCCGGCCTGACCGATGTAGCCCTTTTTCTTCGTGCCATCCCTTAGGATCACGGTTGCTTTGGCCTTCTCGCCGACTCCCAGCTTGGCGACCTTCGCCTTGACCTTCTCAGTTCCATTCGAGTTCGGCTGCTGGGCAGCGACCGGCATCGAGATACTGGCGACAAAGAGCACACTGGCGAGCAAACAGGTCAAATAAGTTTTCATTAGTATGGTTTCCGTTTCGGTTCGCGACACAGACAGTTGTCTTGGCCCCAAGCGCCGTCAGTGCCGTCTTGGCAGAACGCGACCATAAGCGCAATGAGAATGCCACGGGCTCTGCAGGAAATGTAAGGCTTAATGGGCACAAACGTGTGGTAGGCAGAGGATCGAATCCTTTCTAATGCAATAACAATCCGACACTGGGAGCGCGGACGTCCTCGTCCGCAACGCGACGCAGTCGCGCAGGATTGTTCGCTTCGCTCATTGCGGACGAGGACGTCCGCGCTCCCAGTAATAACTTGAACAGCTCCTATGCAAGGTGCTACTAAAGGGCATCGTGAGTTCCAGCATTCATTTTCCTACGTGCCCGCCCGAGGTTCGGGAGCGATCTGCATGGTACGGTTCGGAGCTCACGGGACGCAAAGAATGGATCGAGCGACTGTCTGACGCGGAGATTGTTGAAGTTGAGTCCGCGATCCATGAATTAGACAAGTCACAATTAATAGAATCAACCGTCGACCTTGCAGCCAATATCGCAGGTCTCACTCGTACAGACGTTCCACTTCCTATTCTCGGTCCCCGGCTGCAATTCTTACTCGATGAAGTGCTAAACGGCCGTGGGTTTGTTTTGATCAAAGGGCTGCCGGTCGAGCGTTGGACCAAACGCCAGGCGGCGATTGCGTTTCTTATCATCGGCGTCTACCTCGGCAACCTGCGAATGCAGAATGCGGAAGGACACTTGCTCGGGCATGTCCGAGATCTGGGACGCTCGAGCGATGATCCAAACACACGGATCTACCAGACGCGCGAACGGCAAACTCATCACACCGACTCGTGTGATGTCGTTGGTCTGTTGCGCTTGAGATCCGCGAAGTCAGGTGGGTTGTCGAGTCTCGTTTCGTCCACCACAATATTCAATGAGATGCGCCGGCGCAGGCCTGACTTACTCAAAGTCTTAATGGCGCCGATCGAAACGGATCGACGTGGCGAGGTTCCCGAGGACGGCAATACTTATTTCACCATTCCAGTCTTCAACTATCACGACGGATTGGTCTCGGCGATTTATCAGAGGCAGTACATCGAATCCGCTCGCCGCTTTCCTGAAGTTCCACCACTCACGGCGCAACAGATCGAAGCACTCGATCTGTTTGACCAACTTGCAAATGATCCGAAACTCAACTTGATGATGGAACTCGAACCGGGCGATATCCAGCTCGTACACAACCACACAATTCTTCACGATCGAACTGCGTTCGAGGACTATGATGAGCCTGAGCGTAAACGTCACCTACTACGTCTCTGGTTGGCCCCTCACAATGCCCGTACTCTGCCGGAGGTTTATACGGAGCGATACGGTTCGATTATGCCAGGCGATCGCGGAGGTGTTGTCGTTCCTGGCTCGACGCCAACCATACCGTTTGACTGATTTAACCACTCAGCGCCGTGGAACACAGACAGTACCGTCCGCGGTAGCGGATGGGTACGAAGTCCAAGCCCGGTTGAGTAGCTTTCAACCACGGAGGAAGCTGTGTGCGACGTCGGTCCAGTTCCTGGGCGACTTGGCTTCGCACCCATCCGCTACCGCGGACGGTACTGACTTCACGCCACCGGGTTGACCATCTGACATTTGGCTCTTTCTGATCTGTGCTCACCTGCGCTAAGCTCGGCTCTTCAAATTATGATAGCCGGAGTTCGAACACGAGAGCTGCGCAAGATCTATGCTTCGCCACCGCCGATTGGTGCAAGCGGTTGGTTCAGGTCGCGTTCGAAAAATAAAAAACAATCAGAACAAGATCCGGCAACCCCCAAGGCTCCATCGCGCGAGATTCTAGCACTGGACGCGTTGACGCTGGAGGTGGTACCAGGGGAGATCTTTGGGCTGCTTGGCCCAAACGGTGCCGGCAAGTCGACGACAATCGGGATACTCACAACACGTGTGCGGCCAACCAGTGGACAGGCGTGGATTGGTGATTACGATGTGTGGGCGCAACAAGTTGCCGTGAAGCGACTGATCGGCGTCGTGGCCCAGCGTCCGAACTTAGACTTCTCACTGACTGCCCGCGAGATTCTTCTCTTTCATGGTGCTTACTTCGGGATGGATTTGCGCACGCGCGCCGCTCGTGCCACGGAGCTGCTCGAGCGGTTCAAACTAGGCGATCGAGCAGATCAGTTAACGAGTGGATTCTCTGGCGGGATGATGCAGCGTCTCTCGATCGCGCGCGCGATGATGCATGATCCGAAAGTGCTTTTCCTGGACGAGCCGAGCGCTGGTCTCGATCCGCAAACGCGTTTGCTGCTTTGGGAAATCATTCGTGAATACAATCAGAGCGGCAAAACGATCCTCTTGACGACTCACAACATGGAAGAGGCTGATGCGTTGTGCCAGCGACTCGCGATCATTGATCACGGCCGCATGATT
>DATJKB010000588.1:0-12392 GCA_035491875.1 Pyrinomonadaceae bacterium
CAATTCAAATTCTCATTCTCCCCAACCTTCAGGTTGGGGATCCACTGGGGATAAATGAGTAGTAACCACTTTAGTGGTTTTGTATCTCGCCAGACGCTCAACCGCCATTGCTGCAGCGGCTTTTATCTCTTCTTCCATTGCTGGTTCATGGTCAACCTTCAAAACCATTAAAATGGTTAAGATGAGTCTGACTGGCCGCTGGTCCCCAACCTGAAAGGTTGGGGTGAATGAGAAGTTGAATGTCTGCAGTTGAATCTAACCCGCCCTAATCGCTCTGCTGCCATTAGGCGTGTGGGCTTAAGAAAACTCCTCAACAACTCGCGTGCTTCATTGACTTGTTCGTTCGTTGGGATCACAGCGCTCGAACGTCAACCGCCCGCAATCGCCCCAATCACATAAAACGGTTCTGCTCCAGACGCTATCTCCTCCGGTAGTGGATCGTCGGGTGAGTTGTGGGTTATGTCTTCGCCGCACGCAAAGAATCTCAAGAATGGCCGGCGCTCCCCGGAGACGTGTTCGCGGATCGTTCCACGCAACATCGGATACTGTTTCTCCAATGCATCGAGGACTGATCGTCGCGTCACTTCGCCTTCAATCTCAAGCGTGACGTCTCCGTTAACGCCCGCAAGCGTCCGCAGATGCGCCGGCATTGCTACACGAATCATGAGAACGTTTGGACCTCCACTGAAAGTACGGCGGGGAGATCGCGAACAATCGGCGCCCAGTTATCTCCGCCGTTCGCCGATGCGTACACCTGTCCGCCAGTAGTGCCGAAGTAGATGCCACACGAATCAAGCGAATCGACGGCCATCGCATCGCGCAAGACGTTGACGTAACAGTTGCTCTGCGGAAGCCCTTTCGTCAGCGGCTCCCATTCGTTGCCACCACTTCGGCTGCGATAAACCTGAAGCTTTCCATCAAGCGGATAGTGTTCGCCGTCGCTCTTAATGGGTACGACGTAGACTGTTTCGGGCTCGTGTGCGTGAACGTCAATCACAAATCCAAAATCAGTGGGCAAGTTACCGCTCACTTCTGTCCAGTTATCGCCCGCGTCGTCGCTGCGCATTACGTCCCAGTGTTTCTGCATGAACAGCACGTTAGAACTTGAAGGATGCTTGGCGATGTGATGAACGCAGTGGCCCACCTCTGCTGTGGGATCCGGAATGTATTGCGAGTGCAGTCCCTTGTTGATCGGTTTCCAGGTTGCACCGCTGTCGTCGCTGCGAAATGCACCGGCCGCGGAGATCGCCACAAAGATCCGCTCACCATCGAGAATGATCGAGTGCAAACACATGCCACCTGCGCCCGGTTGCCACAGCGCCCCTGTACCGTGACCGCGCAGTCCTGGAAGTTCATCCCATGTTTGACCGCCGTTAGTCGACTTGAACAACGCGGCATCTTCAACACCGGCATAGACCGTGTCTGGATCATCGGGCGAAGGCTCAAGATGCCACACTCGTTTGAACTCCCACGGATGTGCCGTGCCGTCGTACCACTGATGAGTGGTAAGTGGTTTACCGGTCTTTTCTGAAGTGTCGTAGACAAATTTATTGCTTTCACCCATCGGCATGCCTTCGGGTGTCGTGGTTGGAAGGCCGGCGGGGGTGCCAGGTTGAAACCAGGTCTTGCCGCCATCATCGGAGCGCTGAATGATCTGACCAAACCAACCGCTGGTTTGCGAGGCGTAAATGCGATTGGGATCCACCGGGGAGCCTTTGAGGTGGTAGAGCTCCCAACCTGCGAAATGAGGACCACTCACGTCCCATTGTTCACGCTTTCCATCTGACGACAGGATGAAGGCGCCTTTACGGGTGCCTACGAGTACTCGAACATTGCTCATGTGCTGCTCCTTCTGCGCTTCTGATTTGGGTACCTTTAATCATATATCGAATGGGGACGATGTGGATCGACAGGAATCGAAGAAAATTTCGTCCCTCAATACTCGGGTTTGGATTGTTCAAATCCTCTCTTACGCAGGGCGTTTGAGGAAAGTTTGCGGGTTTTCGAATGATCTTGGGGAATTTACTTGCCGTCAAAATCACATCAGACGGCTAGCATGGAATTTGTTAATATCACTTAGCGGCAAGCGATCTGGCTATCGCCGCAGTCCAACTTAGTCTTCGAATCGGCGACGCTCACCGTCCCGGAAAACCAATAGAAATCACTACAATCTATGTCGACTGTCCCAGGGGCCGACTCAACCAAACCGACCCTGCTTAACCCCCAAGCTTATCTATTGATCGCAGCGATTGGCGTCGCTGCTTGCCTCCCACTTTATCTCTACGGTCTTCCATTCCTACTTGATTTGAATCACCACTACAGAACTGCCCTCGGTTTGTACGAATCGATTGTGAGTGGCAATTACTACCCTTCCTGGCATCCGAGCACGAATGGTGGTTACGGCGATCTGAGCGTGAGGTTCTATCCCCCGGCGCTCTACTACATGTTGTGCACGTTCAAGCTGATTACTCGCGATTGGTTTCTGGCGAGTTTACTAACAGTGACCTCATTGGCAATCGCAGGCGCACTGGGCATGTACCTTTGGGCGCGCTCGTTTACTTCCCACTCCTATGCGCTAGCCGCAAGTCTGCTTTTTGTGTTGGCTCCGTTTCATGCGAATGAACTCTACCAGTCGGGAATGTACGGACAATATGCCGCAGCGAGTGTGCTTCCTTTCGTCTTCGCTTTTGTAGAGCGAATCATGCGGGGAGGAGGGCGCTCCAACGTAGCGCTGCTGGGCCTTAGCTACGGAGTGTTGGTGTTGTGTAACGTTCCGCTAGCGGTGCTGGGTTCAATATCAGTCGCGATCTACGCAGTAATTCGTCTCGTTCAATCCTTCAACCTAAGCGTTGTCTACCGGCTTGCCGCAGGGGCGGCATTGGGAGTTGCTTTGAGTTGCTTCTACTGGTTGCCGGTCATGCGCGAATTGAAATGGAAGTCGCCAAGTGGAATCGACCAGGGTGCCTGGTTTGATTACAGGAACAACTTCCTCTTTCATTCGTCGCCGAGCGTGATGAGCGATTTCCTGTTGCCGCTCCTGGCGCTGGCGACGATCACGATGGCGGCACCGAGCATTATCCTGCTCTTCAAGAAGGATAGAAGAGCAGTAGCACCAGCCGTCATCGCAGTGCTTGGTTTTCTGATGTCGACAGTGGTTAGCAAACCGATCTGGGACAGGTTACCAATCCTACAAGAGACGCAGTTTCCCTGGCGCTGGATGACGCTAACTTCAGCGTGTATATCATTGCTCACAGCTCTGGGCCTGGCCGAAATGTATTCAATGTGGCGCTTGCGGCTACGCGCGCTATCCATCGCGTTTACCGGGTTGGTCCTGTTTGCTCTGACCTTTACGATCTTTCAATTGATGAGGGGAGCGATCTTGTCTGATCGAGCCGAGTTCAATCAGAAGGTTGAGTGGCTAAAAGGGTCGAAGACAAATCAGGACTTCTTACCCGTATGGGCCAAAGGACAAGTGCGCAGCATGAATTCGGAGATTGAAGCTCCCAATCGGGCGGTAACTGTTTTGGAGTGGTCTCCGGAACGAAAGATCTTTTCGCTCGAGGCAGGGCAGGTAACTGACGTTCGGCTCAAAACATACTACTACCCTTACTGGCTGGCATCGGCGAACGCGACTCCGCTTGTCACTACTCCAGCAGATGATGGCGCACTACTGGTTAGAGTTCCTTCCGAAAAAACTACAATTGAAGTGAAGTTCACGGAGCCGTTCAGTAGCTACATCGCCGGTTCAGTCAGCGTCGTTGCACTCCTGATGATCGTTTCGTTACTGGTTTTATCGAGGCGTAGCTCGAGTCGACTTAACGCCACGCGCCTGCCGCGTAGTCTTTAGGGTCGGGTTAGGATGATTCTCTGCGTAACCTCGGCGTTCTCTGGGGCTCGGCGGTTTTCATTGGTCGTTCCCAGTACTCAACAAGCCGGTGAAGTTAGTTTCTCCAATCTCGGCTTTGTTGATCGCTGGGAACGTAAATGAAAACCGCCGAGCCCCAGAGAACGCCGAGGTTACGCAGAGACTTGGTAGTCACTGGGCTCGCCACTTAAGTTTCTAAGAAGTCTCACCGTCTTGAGATGTTTTCGACGGTACTAAAAGAACGCGTCTGCATTCGGTCGATGTAAAGCGTTCCGTTCAGATGATCGATTTCGTGTTGCAGGATACGGGCATACCAACCATGCGCATCAATCATGATGGGCTCTGCTCGCTCGTTTACACATTCGACGCGAATGTTGGTCGCCCGAGGCACCTTTGCTACAAAGCCTTCGACGCTTAGGCACCCTTCAAAAAAGTCCACGGTATCATCCCCAATGATTGAAATCTTCGGATTAATAATCACGTGAAAGTCGACGGGAGAGCGCTGGCGTTGTGCGAGTTCTTCCGAAGAAACATCGCTTGTGTAGTCGATCCGATCTTCTATAACTGCCAGTTGGATCGACTCACCAATTTGTGGAGCTGCAAGACCAACACCGGGAGCGGCGCGCATCGTGTCGCGCATCTCTTCAATCAAGCGCGTGGTCCATTCACTTCTGATCTCATCGAGCGACAGCGATCGCGCGATTCTCCTCAACACCGGATCGCCAGTCTGAATAATCTTCAGCGTCATCGAACTTTCTTAGTCTCTCGCAAGAGCTTGAGCCCCTCGACAAGCGGTGGGAATTCAAGTAGAGCATCCTTCTTTACTCCCCAGGTGGTGAACATATAGCCGAGCAGTCTTGGACTCGCGTGTGATCGGCTGAATTCGATTAACGCCTTTGTTGCTTCAACGTCCTTCCAGCCTGTGGGCAAAACTCGAAAACCCTTCTGTATGAACATCGGAATCGAGGGGTAACTTTGTCTCGGCTCGTAGTGCCACGGGCAAACAATAACATCGTGCGGAATCATGTCGATGGCCGCAGCAGTTCCATTCGTGGACGCTTCCCACTCTCCGAGCTCGTACTTCTTGCCATCGATCAATCGATCGCCCCACATCAGCATCTCCACGTGACGCTTGCGCACCAGGTGCGAATAGATTTCATTAACCGCCTTTGCAAAAAGGATCGCGCTGTCTTTGCCCTTCGTCGATGGCGAGAGTTCCGAACCGAGCAGAAATATCTCATCCATGCCGACGTGAAGGGCGTCGGCACGAAACGCGTCGATGATCTCGTCCATCAATTCGAAGACGATCCGCCAGACTGCTGGATTCAACGGATCCCATTCGCGGCAATAAATACCTTCGTTGTTCGGGAACGCTGCCGGTGTAAGGTCGAAGCCTGGATAGACCGTAAGAAGAGGAAAGGTTTCAGCCTTCCACGACTGATGACCGACCGATTGAAACTCGGGGATTAAACGGATCTTGAGTTTCTTGCACAGCGTTCCAAATCTTCTTGCTCCATCGCGTGTAATGGGATTCGGTCCTCTCCTGAGTTCAGGATGAGACTTGAAAGCGAAGTTGTAATCAACCTCGAGGATGATTACGTTAATTCCGAGATTCGCTAACGTCTCAAGGTTCTGCCCTAGTGCATCCAGTGCGCTGTCGCTGTTGTAATCGAGCAGGTGTATGGCCCGCCAGGGTTCCACGTTCTTTGATTTGACACTGGCACCCGCCGCCGTCCAGGCAGCGGACATCAGGAGGAGCAGAACTACGATAGAGTGACAGGCCGGTGTCATGACTGAATCCCGCAGACGGCAGAGTGTGAATTGTTCATATTACGGCTTCGGTTTCGCAACGAAACGTTTCGCCGCGACTTTCAATAATTCATGAACGCGTAACCCCTCAGCATCTTTCCGCTCCTGAACTTTGTGAAGTGCCGTTATCTGCATCCAGCCAGGAATGGTTGGGTCAGCGCCGGCGTCGACCAGGATCTTCGCAACTTCAAACGAACAGCTATCAGCAACCTCGCGCAGTGCAGTGTTACCAATCCAGCGTTCATCATTCGCGTTGACGTCCGCTCCAGCCTGTAGCAGTAATCGCATAACGTCGAGATGTCCGTTCTCGGATGCGTAGTGCAGCGGAGTCTTGCCGATTTCATCAAAGAGGTCAGGCTGATAACCATCTTTCAGGAGTTGCGACACCTTTTCGATGTCGCCATATCCGGCAGCGAAATGTAATTGCTCGCGAGCATATACCTCTTCCCAGGGATCGGGTGTAAACATAGCGAAGTGAAACCGGTGGCGCGTAGATTTTAGGCGACATGAGGTTAAACCGATTCTACGTAAGACTCAACAGAGTTTCCAGGGAGTGTCGTATTTTGAGGTTCCGAACACTCAATTCTCTGCGTGTCCTCTGCGAACTCGGCGTCTCTGCGGTTATCTCGACGGTTCCAAATACTCAACGAGCTGTGAGAGTGAGGTGCTCCATTAACGGTTTGTTGACGAGTCTCGGAACTGAAACGAAAACCGCGGAGCCGCAGAGAACGCCGAGGATACGCAGAGAGGTGAGTTGTTTAGCAAGAAACTTCAGATTAGACCACTGACGTTGCACAAAGGCCTGACCGTGGGGTATTAGGAATCACATGCGAAAGATAATTCCGTTCTTAATAGTGTGCGTGTTGGTAAGTCCCGCGATAGGACGCCAGCCAACCCAACCCAAAGACACTCAAGCACTAAAGGCGGCCCTTCAGGCGAAACTGGATGAATGGCACAAGGCTGGAAAATTCCCCGGTGCAACTCTGGGAGTGGTACTCCCTGATGGTGAGTCGTTTGGTTTAGCGACTGGATATTCGGACCGCGCTGCCAGGACGCCAATGAAACCTAATGATCGAATGCTTGCCGGGAGTGTTGGCAAGACCTTCGCGGCTGCCACGGCATTGCAATTAGTCAAAGAGGGAAGAATCGGACTTGACGATAAGGTTGAGAAATATCTTGGAGGCGAGCCGTGGTTCGCGCGTCTGCCAAACGCGAAAGACATAACAGTTCGCCAACTGATGAACCACACCAGCGGTCTGGTGCGTTATGAATTCAAACCGCAGTTCACAAAAGACCTGACTGCTAATCCCGAGAAGGCGTGGACGCCCGCTGAACTTGTGGCCTATCTACTCGATGAGAAGCGACCGTTTGAGGCCGGAAAGGGATGGGATTATTCCGATACGAATTACATTGTTCTCGGGATGATCATCGAAAAAGTAACTGGCAGAAAGTTCTACGACGAAGCAAGCCGACGTTTATTGAAGCCTCTCAAACTTAAAGACACAATCCCGCAGGATGGCTTGAAGTTGAAAGGTGTGGTCCAGGGCTATGCCGGACCGAACAATCCATTTGGTGGTAAAGATGCGATGATCCAAGAGGGCCGATTTACAATCAACCCTCAGTTTGAATGGACGGGCGGTGGTTTCGCATCAACAGCGCAGGATCTCGCACGCTGGGCCAAGATGATGTACGAGGGCAGAGCATATTCTCCTGACCTCTTGCCGGAGGTTCTGGATGGAGTCTCTGCGCCTATGCTTGGCCGTGAAACCAGGTACGGTCTGGGCGTGATCGTTCGCAAGACTCAAGCCGGCACCTCCTACGGTCACAGCGGTTTCTTCCCCGGCTACATGACAGACATGATGTATTTTCCAGATTCGAAAATCGCGATCGCGGTTCAGGTCAATACGAGTGTGGGTCGCGACCTGGGCAAACCGCTGAGTCGTGTTCTGGTGGAGATGATGGAAGTAATCCGAGATCAGAAGTAAGAGTAGGCGGCAGGAGCAGGAAAGACTCAGCCACAGATTTGCACAAATACACGCAGATCAACCCGATCGAGTGGTTAGATATTCATTCTTTAACTCGCTAATTCTGATCTGCGTAATCTGTGAGAATCTGCGGCTGACTTTTCCTGCTCCTGCCTCCTGCTCCTGCCTGGGTTCTTTACTGCCACCTAAAAATCTTCAACGCGACAACAAAGCTGACAATCAGCCACGCTAAGAGTATCGCCACGTTACTCCAGTTGGACCACAGTGGCGCTCCTTCGTTCATCACGGATCGCAATAGTGTGTTGAGTGCAGTCAGCGGCAGCGCCTTGATGAAAGGTTGGAAGATCTGCGGAAATCGCTCGGAGGAAAAGAAGGTCCCCGAAAGCAACCACATCGGCAGCATTATGAAGTTCATCAACCCCGACACACCTTCGATCGTGGTTGGCCGAGCAGCTATGAGCAGTCCGAGTCCTGAAAATGTAAACCCACCCAGCAACGTAATTAAGGCCACCGTAAGCCACGAACCTCGAACAGTGAAACCAAACGCTAACCACGCAAACACAACGACTGCCGCAACTTCCAGAAACAGAAATGCTAACCGCGAAAGCATGAACGAGAGTAGATAATGCGAGCGTCGCATTGGTGTCGCGGCAAAACGCTTGAGCAGTTTGCGCGAACGTGCGATGACGACGGTGAATCCGAGGCCCCACAAGCCGCTTCCCATCAAGTTCATTCCAATCAAACCCGGAACCAGGAAATCAACATAGCGTGCGCCAGGTTCAGTGATCCTTTGCTCACCTATACTCGCGACATCCGTTCTACCCTTTGCCCGTTGTAAAACATCATCCACTATAAGCCGGGCCGTGCGACTCTCCGGTCTGGTCGGGTCAAAACGATATTCATAGGCGTCGCCTTGAAGTTTTACTACAATGGCTACCTTGCCGCTTCTGAGTGCCTTCGCTGCTTCGTCAGGGGAGAGAACTGATGCGGTAGTTTCAGGGGAGTTAGTCAGAACATTTGCAATTTCACTCACGCGCGGATTGTTTGCATCAGCTTCAATCGCTACAAACGTTTTGTCGGGTGCGGTATTTCGAAAAGCGATGCCGAGTGCAAACGTCATCAGCACAGGAAAAATAAAGACCCAGAAGACAGCTTCCTTCTCACGCAGGAACTCACGCACCCGCATCGTGGTCAGCTCGAGCAAAGGATGAAGTGTTTCGCGCTTCGGCTCGCGATTCAGTTGAACGGTTCTTATTTGAGCTTCTTCCATCAGTACCTCATGGCAACCAAGTCACTACCGACCATTAGCGGGTGGGTGTGAAGCCGTATTCAGTACCGTGCGCGGTAGCGGATGGCCACCGCTCACCACCATGATATCAATAGCACCGTTCGCTCCGACGGTGAGTGTTGGCCGTCCGCTACCGCGCACGGTACTGAATACCCTTCACCCTTCGCGCAGCATTCTTCCCGTCAAACTAACAAACACGTCTTCAAGTGTAGCCTGATGGGTAGTTAGTGAAACGAGTTCGGATTGTTGCCGTTTGATCTCAGCAAGTAGCGCCGGCAACGCAACACCAATCTCGGCAACAGTCAGTGAATATTCATCGCCGTGCTTGTGCAGGTTAGTAACGCCAGGCAGATTCGTTAATGCCTCGTCATCAATCTCATTTGTGATTCGGAATTCGATAATCTGATCTGCGCCGAGAGATTCGATCAACTCAAGTGGCGTTCCCAGCGCGATGACCTTTCCGTGGTCCATGATCGCAACGCGGTCGCAGAGACGAGCCGCCTCTTCCATGTAGTGAGTGGTCAGCAATATCGTACCGCCGCCGGCGCGAAACTTTTCGACCACGTCCCAAAGCGACAGGCGAGCTTGTGGATCGAGACCAGTGGTTGGTTCATCGAGGAAGAGAAGCTCAGGATCGCTTACTAATGCACAGGCAACTGCGAGCCTTTGTTTCTGACCACCGGAAAGCTTGCCGACACGCGCGTTTCGTTTCTCCTCGAGTGCGACTGTTTGAATGACCTCGTCGACCGAGTGACCGCGTTTATAGAAACTACGAAACAGTCGCAGAGTCTCAGCCACAGTAACTTTCTCGGCGAGCTGTGTTTCCTGCAACTGTACGCCGATACGCTCACGCAGCGCACGGTTGTCAGTGGAGTTCCAATGCTGGCCCAGTAACTCCACAAGCCCTTCGTCCGGACGCGTAAGGCCTTCGAGTATTTCAACGGTGGTTGTTTTGCCGGCGCCATTTGGGCCAAGGAGGCCGAAACACTCACCTGCGAAGACTTCCAGATCGAGACCGTTAACGGCAGTCACATCGGCGAAACGCTTGACCAATCCCTTACAACGTACCGCGACTTTTCGATTTGTAGACGAAACTGAGTGTGCTGTCGGTGCTGTTTGAGTCGCCATAGAGAGTTTACTTTTTGCTGTTTCCGTAAGCTTCTCGACCTTGATTATATGGAATTAACAGCGAAGGAGCACGAACGCAGTGGTCTGAAGTTAGTATCAGCTCGCGGTAGCGTTGGGTAGGCTGAGTTGACGGCACTCAATCATGTGGTGTGCAGTCAGTACCACCGAGCGGTAGCGGGTGGGTGCAGCTTGTATCATCCGTCAATCAATGTCCCACGTGATTGCGTGCTATCAACAGAGGCTGCGTACCCACCCGCTACCGCGAGGTGGTACTGACTTCATGCCCACGTGATGGAGCAAATGGACGACACAAGCTGCTCCAAGTGTGTAACAGTACGGTGATATCATGAGACACTCAAATAAGGGAGCAATGCAATGATAACTGTCGCCAATCGGATCTATGTTGCCAAAGAATATGCTGACGCCTTCGAAGAAAGGTTTCGTGAACGTGCCGGGCTAGTGGATCAAATGCCGGGCTTCGTGTCCAACCAGGTGCTTCGCCCGGTTAACGAAGGTGATCCGTATGTCGTGTTCACTATTTGGAATAGCCGCCAGGACTTCCTCAACTGGGTACGCTCCGATGCGTTTGTGAAGGGACATGCGCAGTCAGGAACACTGCCAAAGGAAGCATTTAATAAAGCGAATGTGTTGGAGATGCATGAAGTGGTCCAGGATTCCAGTCGTCCTGATCTAGCCGCGGAGCCTCCCGGTGGTCCGTTCAGGATGCATTAGGTGTTATTTCTCAATCACGAACAATGCAGTCCAGAATCATACAGGTAGCAGGCCTTGGATTGTCGCTCGTATACGGCGTTTTCATCGTCTGGGTTTATGCCACCGAGCCGCGCACTTTTAAAGAAGTGACCACCAGTGCGGAGATCGCTGCCGGCACCTATCAGATCAACCAGGAACATTTCAATTCTGCTCTTGCGCTCTTCCGGCGTGAACAGTTTCGTGCGGCTCGCGACGAATGGCAGCGCGCAGATCCCGCGCAGGCAGATGCCCGCACACAGTTCTACATAGCTTATTCGTTTTATCGAGAGGGTTGGGGTCGCGTTTACTTTGACCAGGATTTATTCAAGCAAGGATTGGAAGCAGCGAATCGAGCAATCGCCCTCGCGTCAGCCAGCCCTCTAACTGTAGATGATCCAGACTTGCACATGCATACGGCCGCGGAGTTAAAGACCGAACTTGAACAGGGAACCGAACGCAGCTGGAGCGACGTTAATCCTTTTAAGGTGTTACGGACGAGAAAATAGGGACTTGGATTTTGGCCTTTGGTCTTTGGACTTTGGTCTTGGGTCTTTTTCGGTGTTTGACCCTGGTCCTACAGACACTGGGGGCAAAACCAGATCTGAAGACCTAAGACCAAAGTCCAAAGACCAAAGACCAAAGGCCAAAATCCAAAGTCCAAAGACGCAATGGCGCAAATAAATCGTTCAAACAACCGTGCATTCGTAGACTTTGTTCTCCTTCCATTTCTCTTTCTAACCGTCGCGCTTCTGGGTGGATTGCGAGTTGATAACGAGAGCCGAACTTTCGTTTTTGTCGCCCCGCCGCTGGTCACACTGTTGCTCGCGGTCCTCCTGATGTTGCTTCTAGTCCGCGGCGATCTTCTTAGATTTCAGCAATGGATTCGAAGCGATCTTCCGCCGCTCACGAATGTCGCGCACAGCTGGATGTTCATCACGATCTTCTTTGCCTCGGCCCAAGCCTTCAACTCGGTATTGCCTGAGCGCGGTCTGCTCCACTGGTTGTTCTCGTTCTTTTTTCTTTGGACACTTTGGAACAACCAGTTTTCGTCGTTCGACGCGCGCAGGCTCTTGCGCAGTCTTGCGATACTGTTTGGGACAGCTTTCATACTCAAACATATGTTGCTGGCTAGTCTGTATAGTCCAGAAGGTGGCTGGCTCAAGCGAGTGGCAGGAACGCTGCTACAAGGAGTCACGGTCGGCACACTTGACGCGCCAAGCTTCGCTCCAGCGACGGGATATATCGCTTTCTTTACACTAACTCTCTACGTAGCGGGATTGATCCTGTTGGCATTTGCAGCGGATGGCCAGACCAAAATAATTGGGCACGCGATTCTGGGGAGTATTGTCGAAGACTATAGACAGCTATCTGCCGCTGAACAACTAACAGTTCGAGAGGCAATTCTGGATCACGAACCTGAGTTAGAACGTCAGAAAGATTAAGTCTATCCACTGTCAACCTGGTCCACTGCCACGTGCAAAACATCAGTGGCTCAATTTCGATGGAACAAGTCAATGTAACCAAAACG
The DNA here is from genome assembly GCA_035491875.1 of Pyrinomonadaceae bacterium. Taxonomy (GTDB): domain Bacteria; phylum Acidobacteriota; class Blastocatellia; order Pyrinomonadales; family Pyrinomonadaceae; genus PSRF01. Next base: position 12,354 of record DATJKB010000588.1, read on the forward strand.
CAGTAGGGAAGGGTGGCTTGCCCCCGCTCAAGAGACACT
>DATJKB010000589.1:0-5543 GCA_035491875.1 Pyrinomonadaceae bacterium
CCCAAACTAACAACTGGTGCTTCTCTTGTATCGCGATATCCTTCGTCCCAGATGCAACCATCGGCTTGTAGCAACTCAGGATTCTCGTTAGTGAAGCGGTAGAGACTGGGACTTCCCAGGCCATCCTCGCCTTCCACTAGAAAGCGCAATGAGACCGGCAGTTTACCAAACGATTTCTGATAGGCCTCAATAGCCGCCAAGCGCGCAATCAAATCTCCTTTACTGTTCGCGGCGCCGCGCGCGTATAACTTGCCGTCAGTTATCGTTGCCGCAAACGGACCAACCGACCACTCGGTGAGATGACCGACTGGCTGCACATCATAGTGACCATAAACAACATAGCTGGAAGGACCAGATCCACACTCACCGTAGATGATCGGATAGCCGGAGCTCATGCGGAATGTTCGCGTGCCGATCCCGACACGTTGCATCAGTTGTTCAACCGTTTCGGCAATCGCGCGCATTCCCGTGCCGCGGGCAGCCACTGACGGCATGCGACAAAGCGCCTGCAAACGTTCGGTAAAGTTGCGGGCGTGGCGCTCCACGTATCGATCGAACTTCGTGAAAGGCACGGTCAAATACTTTCCTTCTCGTAAAACAAATACTTCGATTGATCGCGGCCGCGTTCAAACGCAGCACATACCAATCCTTCGGCAATTGCGTTTTTGAATTCTGAACGAACACGCGCCTGCTCACGACGCGCCGTCACCACATCCGCCTTCACTAGCACGCCCCATTCTGATGGTACGGCAATACTTCGCGCCAGCTTGGCCGTAATCTGATGGTCTTCGCCTGCCGCCAGCCGGCGAACTCGATCGGAGTTGAGCCTCCAACTCGCGAACAGACGATCGCTCTGAAGTCCCGGACGATTCTGTTCTTTTTGAGTAGGATCGGCGTTGTAATCCATTCCGTAGAAATTGTCGGCGAATGTTTCGACGATTACACCAAGTCGATTGAGATTGAAATGCGCATTGCGCGACTGCATTGGATCCCAGGTCCATTTGATAAAGTCGCGGCCTTCACCAAGAGAACGTTCGCGTTGCGCCCATTTCAATCGAGCGCCAATTCCCTTGTTTTGATAGTCCTTCGCCACGGCCATCATGTGCGAATACCCAAACAGCTCATTGTTTGGTCGAACTCCGGCCATGTGATGGACGAACCCAACCATTCTTTCGCCATCAAACGCGCCCAGCGTCCAACCACCGGCTTGCCGCGAAACGATCAAATGTCTGCGCGGCGAGATCTCGATATCCGGCAAACCAAAAGCCTCGCGTTGGAGAGAAATGCAGTTATCGAAATCTTCGATTGTTGTGCATTCACGAATAACAGGTTCCACAGTCAGTTTAGTATCCCTTCAAAGGCTTCGCAGGGAGTTGGATTGTTACGACGATTCCCTGAGGCTCACAATTCTTGATTGATACACTTCCTTCGAGCAGCTCAAGCATGCGGCGAGCGATGATGATTCCCAAATGATTGATATTCGGATCGTCGGCGCCGCTGCTTTCCGGATCGAACAGTCGTTCCATTTCGGGCACTGGCTCCCCATTGTCGGTAATCTCGAGCTGCAAGTGCGCAGGCTGATTGAGAGTAGCGGTAATCTTGACCGCATCGCCAATGGGACTGCGACCGACCGCCCACGCGATAAAGTTGAAAACGATCTGTCTAAATTTTCCCTGGTCGGAAACAATCGTCGTGATCTCAGGCGCAAGTTCGTATTCAATCTTTACTTCGCGCTTTTGCGCCATGCGCGCTGCCGCAGCGCACGATTCGCGAAGTGTTTCGCGAAGCGAGAACTCCTGCAGGAACACTTCAGTTTGACCCGCTTCCAAACGCGACAAGTCGACGAGTTGATTGAGACTCGCCTGGAGTTGAAAACCTGAGTCCTGCACTTTTTGACAAAAGCGGCGCTGAGTGTCGGTCAGTTCCTCCTGGTCCAAAAGTATCTCACTGAACCCGAGAATTGACGTTAGCGGCGTGCGCAGTTCGTGTGACATCCGCGCCAGAAACAACGAACGGTAATGCGAGAGTCGTCGCAGCTCGCGGTTAGCTTCCTCCAACTCGGCTGTTCGTTGTCGAAGCTCGGTAATGAGATCGTCTACGCTCTTGTTCTTTTCCACATCGTTGCCAATCACTGTCTTGAGACCCCCTTGTAGTTTCGTGCTTGGCCGATCCGCGCCTGATCGACTAACCGAGCAGATCTCAAACATCTTCGATTTGTCGGAACGGGCGATTATAAAAATGTCGTGTAGCGTCAATATAGATTTCGCTTCCAGCGGTGTCAAAGTCTTCTTCTTTGTTCTGGCGTAAGATATGATCGGCTGGCGCCCCAGCGCGGTATTCACACCTGGGCCGGGTCCGACCTGAACTCCCATGAATGGACAACTGAGCGAACAGCCGTTCGCTGAATTAATTAGAGAGATCACAGCTAAACGAATGTCTGGCAGGTTGCGGGTCCAGCAGAACCGCGTAACCGTGGTCAGTTATTTTAGAGCCGGGGTCTTCTTGTATGCGGCAGCGAATGTGCGATCCCTTCGGTTGCGAGAGTACCTCACAAAACTCAAGGTTATTGAGGCCTTAGACCTGAAGGACGTCGCTGATAACAGATCCGATCTCCAGTTGGCGTCGGTGCTAGTTGAGAACAGTCTAATCGAAGCCAAAACCGCCCATGACGTTCAGTTGAAACAGGTGGCTGACGTCCTTCGTCTGGCGTTGATGTGGACGGAAGGGAGCTGGGAGTTTGATTACCGTTCGCACTTGAATGAGCAAATCAACTCTAAACTCGATCCTTTGCCGCTTCTTTTAGAAACGGCCCGACGTTTGCCATCTGGTTTCGTGGCCTCACGATTCCGAAATGAAACTGAACTCTTATCCCTTGATCCATCATCGTCAAACGTCAAAGGGCTGGAGCGAAAAGAGGTTTTCATTCTCTCGCAGTTAGAGCGGGCCAGGCCATTGAACGAACTCATTGCAGTAAGCGGGTTCTCCGTCGAAGATACGATGCGAGCAATCTACGCGCTTGCGCTCACGGATTTGATTGTCCGTGAAAGCTGGAAGAATGCATTCCGCGAAGCTGCGCCGGCGCCAGCTGAGTCAACTAAGCCGACAGAACCCAGCGCAGAGCCCGAGGAGCAACCTCAGACAGAACAACGTTCAGAGGCGAGTGATCTGCCTCACTTCCTCGAGCGAGTGGAAGCAGCTTCAACACATTACGAAGTGCTGGCGATCTCGAGCGATACTTCAGCCGCTGAAGTAAAACGAGTGTATTACGATTTTGCGCGTCGTTATCACCCGGATCGATTTCGTCGAGAAGCAGATGCTCAACTGCACGCACGAATCGAGACGGCGTTTGCCCGCCTCACTCGAGCATATGAAACACTTCGCAACTCCGGTGCCCGAGCGTCATATGATTCAAAACTAGCCGCAGGTATTGCACCAGCGTTGCATCCCGTAGGAAATCGGACAAAAGCCAGTTGGCCGCAGCAGGAATCCGTTTCAACACGTGAGCAAGCGGAGGCCCGTTTTAGGGAGGGACTAGCGGCTTTGAAAACCGGTCAGAGTACCGCGGCTATCAATAACTTCGCGGCGGCGGCTCAGATATTTCCGAATGAAGCACGCTACCGTGCGTTCTACGGACAGGCTCTATCGTCAAACGAGAAGAGTCGTCGGCTGGCGGAGGTTGAACTACAGGCGGCCCTCAAGCTGGAGCCGGACAATCCTGATTATCGAACGATGCTCGGACAATTGTATAAAGCGTTGGGCTTCCAACGCCGCGCCCGAGCGGAAGCTGAACGAGCTCTGGCTGCCGCCCCCAACCACGCCGGCGCGCGCGATTTATTGAATGATCTTTCGGAGCGTAAGGCTTAATTCGTAGGGTCAACCCTCCATGGCCAACGAAAACTCGTTAGGTTGCGAGTGGCCATGGAAGACCGCCCTAAAATCTAAGGACAACCACTGCACCATACTGTCGTTTGCTTTTTGCAGTTTTCCATTGTTGAATCAACAGTCACGAGCTTCAGTTACAATGTCCGCTACTCAGCAAATAGAATTGATCGACAAGGCGACTGACGAGGCTTTTCTTCAACTCGCCATCACTACAGATCGCTTCGAGAGATTCGACAACCCGCACGCCGTGCGGGTTGCGGCAATCGCCGATGAAATGGCGAAGGTCTTTCATCTTGCCCGCCACGATCGTGGATCTTTGCGTGCTGCTGCGTTGCTGCACGATCTCGGCGAAGTCGCCATGGAGAGAGATTACATCCAGCGCGCAGGCTCACTGACAGTTGAAGATCGAATGGACCTGTGGCGCCATCCAGTCATTGGGGAACGAGAGGCTTCGAGGGTTGGCGCAGATCGAGCGGCGCAACTACTCGTGCGTTGGCACCACGAATGGTGGAACGGCCGCGGTTATCCTGATGCGATGCGCGGTGACGACATTCCTTTGGCCGCGCGGATTTTGCGCCTGGCAGATTCATACGCAGCGTTGACTGACGCAAGACCATTTCGTCCCGCCCTTACAGCTGAAAACGCCACGAGCGAGATCGTTAGACGTGCGGCAGTGGAGTTTGATCCCACTGTGGTGAACGCGTTTCTCTCGCTTGCGCCAATAAAAGAACTGGAGTCTTTTGCTAAGACTGATGAAGACGCACCTGTCGAGAGTCCAAAGCCTGGAGGCTGGGACATGTTTTCGACTTTTATGCGATAGAAATCCATGCAATTCACAAACGGCTGGTTAGCTTTTGAATTAGGAGTCTTGCGGCGATTGAAATTCTCGTCCGTCGCATTTCCGTTTACCGGTGAGCCGGAGATGGCGCTTCATCTGAAGCGGTGGAAAGTCAGAGTGTTGGCGAATGATCCGATGATGTGGTCACACATCAAAGCCACCGCACTCGTCGAAAATCACTCAGACTCGCTCAACGCAGAGGACCTCGATCTGCTTCTTGACGACGCTTACATCCCTCGAGACAAACTCGACAACCCTTCGCTTCTGAAATGGTTCAATGAAATCGATGCATGGTGGTTTGATAATGTTCGATTCAACGCCGAGCGATTAGACCCTTACAAACGAGCGATCGCTCTGACCGCCGGAATGATGGTGGGAGACTATGTGCTTTCGTTCAACGAAAAGACTCGACACCTACGCGAGCCGTTATCGTTATCAAACATCTTTCGATTAATGATTGAAACCCTGCCAGCCCATTACGACAATTCGCTGCGCAACCGAAGCACTAACCAGGACGTTCGCTCGTTCGTTGCCGAGCGTCATCACACGGATCTGCTGTTTCTCAGACTGCCGGGGCCAATTACAAAAACGAGTTTTAGGGATCAGCTTGTGACCTGGCGCGAAGAGTGGATTCGCGGGAGCGACGACTTCTGGACCGACCTGGAACGACAACGATTGTCACGACTTGGTTCGCGAGTCCAAAGCAAGCAACAATATCTCGGATTTGTAGAAGACCTGTTGCGGACAGGCTCGCATATTCCCGTGTGGGCAATCGCTCACACTGAAAACGGATTTATTACAAATGATGAGTTGGTTGAGAAGG
>DATJKB010000590.1:0-5694 GCA_035491875.1 Pyrinomonadaceae bacterium
ATAAACGACGTCGAAGCTGTTTGATTTGAACGGCAATTTTTCGCCGTCGGAGATCATGAATGAGCCGCGTTGACCGTACAGGGCAAATCGATGCTTCGTTATCTCAACGGAGCGCGGCGTCAAATCTACTCCCGTACACAACGCTCCTCCGCGTGCGAACTGCAGCAGATCAGTTCCCATGCCGCATCCGATCTCGAGGAGCGACGCTCCGGAAAACTGATTGAATCCCATGACTTTCGCCATCCACGGCGCGTAATCGTTGTAACGGTTGTGCTCAACCGCGTCGAAGAACTCACGCGTGCCGAGCTCATGCTCACGAGCGAACTCCGCCCCGCAGGGATCTTGTCCCCACTGCTCGCGCGCCCGAAGTTTTTCCTCCACCAAACCGCTCATGTTTACACGAACTAAAACTAAACAACTGTCGACGATTTCAAATACTCAACTACAGAACGGGAGCGAAGCGACCGATGTCAAGATACGTTGAGGGCTAGGTAAGTTGAAATCGGTCGCTTCGCTCCCGTTCTGTAGTCGAATCTGGTAACCGCGTAAACTCGTGTACGTGCGACCGCCCGACGAGGACGCACGTCAATTATGCTCGCTTTGCCATTCGCTGAATGCGTCTAGCACGCGACGCGCATTATGTCGCCACGTAAATTTTTCAACGGCGACGCGTCTTGCATTTTCACCTAATTGCTCGCGCAAGTCTTTCGACTTTGCGAGACGCATAATCGCCTGCGCGAGCTCATTTGAGTTCCCAGGCTCGACCAGTAACGCTGTTTCTTCGTGACTCAATACGTCACCGATCTGGCCCAAGCGACTCGCGACAATTCCCTTTCCCATGGCCATGTATTCGAAAAGCTTCGTTGGTGAACCAAAGAAGTCGCTGCCGTCAGCCAGCGGAATATGCGGGGAAACCAGAATGTCGCATGCATCCAGCAATGCCGGCACGCGATCGTGAGCCACCGAGCCCGTGAAGATAACCCGAGCGATCAAGCCGGCTTCACGAATCGTCTGTTCCATTTCGCTCTTTAGTTTACCTGCGCCGACGAGCAAAAACTTCAATGGTGCTTCGCGCGGCACGAGCGCGATGGCTTGTGCTAACTCCATGACACCATGCCATGGACCAAACGTACCAACAAAACCTGCGAGTTGTTCATCCTCGCTGATGCCCAACTCCGCACGATAATCTCTACCGCCAACGCCCGGACGAAACCGATCCACGTCAACTCCGTTTGGATTCACAATTATCTTATGCTCCGGCACACCGGCGTTCAGCAAATTGTTTCGCTCAACTTCCGAAACGACGAAGATGCGCGCCGCAGCACGAAGATTGAGCTGCTCAAATCTCTCCAGCAGGTCAAACATTCCCGCTTCATCCCAATGCTTGCCGACCCAAACTTCCGAACCGTTGTACTCGAGAAACAGCGGCCGATCAGACAAAAGGCTGGCAGCGACGCCAGCCCAAGTGAAGCGGCTGTAGCGTTGATAGATAAAATCGGGCGGCTCATTTCCAATTACGTGCAAGGCTCCGGCGGTAAAGATCAAGTTGTTGCGCAGGTCAAACGCCGAGCGTGTGAGACCAGTGGCTTCCAATGGCACGACCGTGAGGCGCATCTTCGTGTTGTCTAGCCCTTCGATCTGATCATTGCTGATCATCGAGACCTTGGCACCTTCAGCTTTGACGGCATTAATAAAGCCATTGATATGAGTCGAAGCTCCGCCCGCCTGCGTGCCTGGTCCAGGCGTTGCGCGCAGAAACACAATCTCGGGCGTTTTGTGTTCAACCGATGACGCCGTGAAGGTATTTGGTTTCGCATTTGCAACCGCGCGCTCGAGTCGCGCCAACTCTTTACGTGACTCACGTATGGAGTTCGCGCTCGAAGTGGCTTCACGCACCAGCCTCCACGGCGCACGCAGGAAAACGTCGAGATTGCTCTCGCGACGAATACGACCGCTTGATTCAATTGCAACGATCTCTCTCGCTCCCGAAGCTCCCGCGAAGAGCGACAGCAAAGTTTGGCCACGTTGCCAATCAAAACTCCCCATCGAAATTGCAAAGACGTCCGGCTGCAAGCCCCGCACCAGTCGAATCCGATCCGCAACACCGGCAGCTTCGATCTGCGCACGCGACACAGTTTCGATATCTGAATCACCGAACGTTTGTTGAAGCACTTTTCGAGCACGTGCCTCATCACCGTCCAGTGCAAGCAACACGACTTTCATCTTCTAGATCCAACACCTCGAGACGAGTGTCAGGAGAGCAGTTTCGTCATTACTCCGAAAAGAATCCCAAACGTGCCGGGTTCACCAGCTCGCGGATTTCCTGTCCCCGCATCACCAACGCGCTTGATAGATTGTTTCCGGTTTTCAGCTTGAAATAAATAGCTACCAGCAAAAAAATCAGCGCATAAGTCAACGACGACACGACCGCCGCCGCCGTTGCTCCGTACGTCGGAATCAACAGCACATTTAGAACAAGATTGCAGGTCACAACCACGACCCAAAACATTGGAACGGCAATCGGCAACCCTGAGCCAGTGAAATGCTGGACCAACACCGATTCAACTCCCATGAAGTAAACGCCGGGCAGAAGTATCAGCAGTTGCAAAGTGGATTGCTGAAAAGCGCTCCCGTAGATCACCGGAATTAGGAAACTACAAGGCACCGCTAAGAGACAAATGATGAGCAGGATAAAAGCAGTATGTCGAGTCACGCGCATCGTTAGACGCGCTTGCGGATCGGGCTCTGCTGAAGTTCGCGGGAACAGCAGTGTGGCGATAACGGCAGGTAGCATCAGGACCAGATTCGCCATTTGCCCCGCGACAGCGTACACCCCCGCTTCGGCCGCTCCTCTGAAGTGGTTCACGAGCAGTAGGTCTGCGCGCACGATCACGATCGCCGCAACAACTGCGATGTGAAACTTGAGGCCATAACGAATCATTCGCCGAAAAGTCGCCAGGTCAAACCAACGTGATTCTGTACGAAGCTTCTTTGCGGCGCTACGGATCATCAGGATGATGATCACTCCAACAGTGACAGAGGCAGCAGTATTCAACGACACCAGTGTGGGAAGGCCGCTCCGCAAGACCATCAGCGCAACGAACGCGTTTATGACCAACGCCAACTGCGCACAACCCTCGGTGATGTTGAAGCGACTAATCTGGCCTAAAGCCAAAAAGACGTTTAGACCGAGCAGCAGGATCAACTGAAACGGAAGCGAGATAACTGCGATGGGAATTAGCGCAGCAGCGACTGGTCCAAAGGCGTTCGGTCGTAATCGCGCTGCTATCAAGATGCCGGCAGCGATCGCTCCACCCACAACAATCGCAAACGCCAACGAGTTAGCCCAGGCCTTCCCGAGATCTTCCCGATTGCGCGAGATGAAGTAAGTATTTGCCGAAGGTAGGCCAAAGGAGCCGATCTGTACGCCAAGCGCGATCGTGACATTGACGACGGCTAGTGAGCCCACTCCTGCAGGACCGAGTTGCCAGCCGACGATAATGCTGGCTCCAAGCGCGCTGGCCAGCATCAGCAAACGCATGACCAGCGTGACAACAAAGGCCTTTGAAAACTTTAATGGTGTCTCTTGCAAGCGTGCGCGATTATCGCGGATCGATCCAACGTTCGTACCACAAGCTAAGATTCAGCAGTGCCCAAAGATGAAAGCCCCAGTCGTTCGATTGATTGCGGTGTTCGGTAAGCATCTTGCTCACAAACGCGTAATCGAGCAGGTCGCGCTTGCGCAGCGTCGATTGGAGCACGTGAGAATCAAACCATTCAGCGAGTGCCGATCGGAACCACTCGCGAACCGGCGCACCGAACCCTCGCTTGCGTGTGTAGAGCAGATCACGCGGCAAAATATCTTCCAGTGCTCTCTTCAGGATGTGTTTACCGCTCGCGCCCTCAACCTTCAAAGAGCGCGGCACACCCAACGCGTACTCAACGAGATGATGATCAAGAAACGGCACACGCGCTTCAACACTCGTGGCCATTGTGATCTTATCGACCCGCATCAACAGCAACTCCGGAAGACGCAGCTTCAGTTCCAGGTAAGTCATACGCGCCAGGAACTCTGATTCAGGGCGTTCGTTCTCGATATGTTTCAGATACTTGTTAACCACCTCAATCGATGAACTGCCGTTGAGTCGTTCGCGCAGTCGCTGCGACAGAACCCGTGGCTTCAAGGCTTCGTCGTAAACAACCACTCCACCCCAGAACAAGGGTTCGTCTGCGCCGAGCCGTCTTATTAACTCGATCGCTGCTCTTTTCCGGCCAGTGGCTTCCAGGGCCGGGCGCGAGATATTCGAAACTGTGCGTCGCAAAGCCAGCGGCAGGTTCTCCGCGTGTCGCCAGAAATTTTCGTAGATCCGCAAATGCCGGACGTAGTTTTCGTAGCCGCTGAATATCTCGTCGGCGCCTTCGCCAACCTGAATCACGATCGTTCCGGAATCGCGGGCAAGTTTAGAGACGTAGTAGAGAGGCACACAAACAGGATCGGCAATGGGCTCGTCTTGATGAAAAACTAATCCCGGCAGAAAATCCTGCATCTCTTTTTCGGAGATGATCACTTCATGATGGTTAGTTCCGAACTGCTTCGCAATTCGACGCGCCGAATCCAGTTCGTTCAAATACTCGGCATCACTAAAACCAACAGTGAAGGTGTCGACAGGCCGCGTCATTTGTTCCGACATCAACGCTACATTCGCCGACGAATCGACGCCGCCCGACAGGAACACACCGAAGGGAACGTCTGACATCATTCGCTTGCCTATCGAATCGCGCAACAACCGGAGAATCTCCGCTTTGTGTTCTTCGTCACTTCGCTGAATCGGTTGTTCGGGTGGCAGGGCGTCCCAATACTGGCGAATTTGCAGCGAACCGTCGCGGCTGAGAATCAACAGATGACCCGCGGGTAACTTATGAATGTCGCGAAAGAGCGTAGACGGCGCGGGCGTGGTGAGAAACGTCAAGTAGTGATAGAGAGCTTTCTCATCGATATCCGGTGTGACAGCCGGATGCTGGAGAATCGCTTTGATTTCTGATGCGAAAATGAACCTACCGTCTTTGAAGTAGTAATAAAGCGGCTTCACACCGATGCGGTCGCGAACGAGAACCAGTTGTTCGCGAGTCGCATCCCAAATCGCAATTCCATAGTCGCCTTCGATGTCGTGGACAAAGTCGACACCACGTTCTTCATAGAGGTGCAGAATTGTTTCTGAATCAGTTTTCGATCGATAAACGTGGCCGCGCTCTTCGAGTCCTTCGCGGAGTTTTGCGTGGTTGTAGATCTCACCATTGAATGCGAGCCACGTGCGTTCGTCGCAGCCATGCATTGGTTGATGACCGGCAGCAGAAAGATCGATGATCGATAGTCGACGAAATCCAAAACCCCCGCGAGCGTTGTCGAACACAAGTTCGCCGGAATCATCTGGCCCGCGATGCGTCATCTCATCGCGCATTCGCGCCAGCAACGACTGATCGATGCTGCCTCCTGAAGCTCCGTATTCCCAAACTCCGCAGATTCCGCACATCAGTTGGTTATTCTTTCGTCACTAACCTTTTGTACAAAGCTGTAACTACGTGGCTCGACCTCACCAGCACGGATGGGAAGAATCACCCAGCTTAATCCTGAAGGCTTTCCAACTACCTTCCAACAGGCTGTTTTCGATGCCCGCCTGTAACCATAGTCAGACG
>DATJKB010000591.1:0-11125 GCA_035491875.1 Pyrinomonadaceae bacterium
GCGCTTCATGAGGTCGATTGCGCGCGTAGAATATTCAGTCGGAACGTTTGCGAACAGACGAAACCGCCGGCGATTGATCATTGGCGCGGCAATGATTGCTGCACTCAGCATCGACGCGCGCTTAAGCAGTTCACGGCGACTGATCAGAGTTTTGTTGTACTTCATGATTTTCAGATCTTTGGGATCAGATCAGAGCAGGAGCGAACCGACTGCCGTTATCCGGGCTGTTCGACGCGGGAGCCACAGTCGCTTCGCTCCTGTTCTGATTGGCAGCTCGACTACTTGATCATGGAAAACGAATTACTTCCAACTCCAACGGCATTTCGTTTTCACGTTTCTCTGTGGGCGAATTTGGCGAAGCAGGCTTCCAACCCCAACCTTTCCCCTGCACTTCGAACGACGACAACGCGTAAGGCAGACCTTCCGAACCCAAGGGCGAATTCGCATTGCTGATATGAAAGTGGAGGTGCGGTTCGGTTGAATTTCCAGAGTTGCCGACTAAGCCGAGTACCTGACCGCGACGCACTTTATCACCGTTCTTGACCCGCAGACTTCCCGGCTGGAGATGCGCGTAAAAAGCAAAGCGCCCATTTCCGAGATCCAAAATGATGTGATTGCCACCAACGGTTTCCAGCGTGATCGGAACAGCGCGCGACGTCGCCCCAGGAATGTTCTCCGGAATTCCATCCTTGGTTGCGACTACTACACCGTCTGCTACCGCCAGGGCTTCCGCACCGTAGCATCGATACGACTTGTTGTCCTTCTGATCTCCGGAAAAACTACGACCATCCGGATTAAGTTGCAGGAAGTCGATGGCGAATCTTTGTGCGATGTGAACTCCACCGCCGACAGGAATTAAGGCTCGTCGATGCGCTGAAGCGTTCGCCGGCCCGTTGCCGGCCAACCACTCACTTCCGTGCAACGGCGCGCTAATCAGAAGCGGAGCATTCGTAACAGTTGCTTGCGCAGAGGTGACCGAAAGTTCATCCGGATAGTCACCAACTTTGAAGCTCAGGCGATGTTCAATCGACTTCGGAGCTGCTGTAGGAAGGTCGGAAGTCAGCCAAAGATACGTGATAACACGAAGCCCTGGACCAACCTTCAATTTCTCCTCAGTCGTAGTCGTAGCAACACCAGGACGGACGACTCGACCTCCTAGTTCGTCTCCAGCATAACTTGCCAGCGGCGTTTGATTGCCGGGCGCAAGCACTTCGAGTCTAGTAAAGACTAACGGACTACGACTAAAGTTTGTGATGTGCAATTCATAGACTAGATGCGTTTTGCCACCGCCTTTGAAAACTACAGGCGCAGTGGGAATCGTGACGTCGACTGGAACATCGATCGGTCGTTGTGGTCGTGCAGGTGTCTGGGGAGACGCTGCGGGAGTCGCTGCTGGAGACGCTGCGGGAGTAGCCGAAGAACTGCGTTTGAAAGTTAGTGAAAGAGTGTCACCTTGAGTGAACTCACCGATTAATTCAGAGCTATCAGCATTGAGCTTGCCGACAAAGCGAGCACCAATTGATGTCAACTCCAGGTGAACCGAATCTCCGTCGACTTTGACTACATCGATCGGAATGGTTGAACCTTGATCGAGGCTATCTAGAGTTCCTGAATAAGTTCCATCGGGATTCTTGGAAAGCGTCAACGCTAATCTTAGCTTTCTCTCGCCAGCCTCGAGCGTTCCCTGCCACGATCCTTCAGGACGGCGGGCGCCCGTTTGCCCAGACAGCTGAGCCGTTACAATTAAAAGAGCAAGCAGTGCCGCAAGCTTCCTGGTCATCGTATCGTATCGATTACTTTTTTTCGGCCGGGTTCTGCGGCAGGCTGAAGGTTACCTTGCCGTTCTCATCGAAAAACTCGAGCTTCGGGTTGCCTGCCGCATCCACGGAGAGCTTCATTCGTTGCTTCCCTTTCGCGTCGGCGAGTCGAACAACAGCCGCTTGCTCACGATCTCTTCCAACCATGACGCGTTCGGCAGCCTGTGCGGCCGGCATCTCTCTGAGCTTCTGCATTGCCGCCGTTTTCTCAGCACCGTCTGCCATTTTCTGTATCTCGGCAAGCTTTAGCACCACTGGTCCAAGTGGTTCCTCTGGCCTATCCCAAACGCGCAGCCCAGCGGAATACTGTCCATTACCCTCCGAATAGCTGATCCCGACCGTCTGATCTTGTCGGAATCGATCGAAAGCCAACAGCGCACTCGCGCTTCCTTTCTCACCTCTGGTATTGCCGTCAAAACTTAACCCGCCGCACTCATCACCTTTCTCATTAAAGAAAAGCATTCCCGGCGGCCTTTTCCTCGCCAGAGTGTTTCCGTCAATGACGCCGGGATGCTGCCGTTCGGCATTGGAGATGACCATCTTCAGCTTGCCATCTTTTTCGACGATGTTAATGCGCTCGACATCAATCTCATCGAACTTGGGCTTTTGATTTTGATTTGCTTGACTGACAGCTGTGAACGCAATCACTCCTAACACGACAGTGATAACGATCGAATAAACCTTCAAGAACAGCACATCCCTTTGCAGCTTTTTCTCCATGGGACCCTCCGTCTGGAACAATTAATGATTGTTGATTGATGATAGTTCTAGTGACCGTGGAAGCAGCGGCCAAAATCCTCAATCAACAATCAAAAATCTTCAATCATCAATGCCTAATACTCCGACCAGGTGCGACTGTCACCAGTCGGCGTATTTCTCTTAACCTGTTCGGCCATGTCGCGCAGCATGTCAGCAAAATTCTTTTCGTGCCACGAATGCCCTTTCAAAGGACGACCGTAGGCAAAAGTCGCATCGCTCTTCGGATTCGTCGACTTCTTCGCGAAGTCTTCAAAGAGATAGACGGCGAGGTTCAAATAGAAGTTATCCATGTCGCCTGAGATGAAGTGCAACTTGCCTTGTAGCTTTGGTCCAATTGTGGCCCAGTTCTTTTCCGCGAAGTAACGGAGATCATAACCATTGTCGCGCATGTACAACGCCACTTCCTTATCGATCTTTCCCGTACGCTTGTCCCACACCTCGCGAGGATAGCCGTCTGGTCCAACGGGCCCATAAATCGCCTCCCACGCGTTGAGCTGATAACCTGATCTGCCCTTGCTTCCGAGGACTGCTTCGAAGTTGCTCACTTGTCTAATTGTTAAATTGACTTGCCCTTCGGCAGAGCGACGCATTGGTCTTTCAGCCGGAATCCATGAACGACCGGGCGCCGTGAATGCGTTCTCATCCTCGTAAATATTCACCAGCAAGTAACGACGAAAGTCGATCGGATCGGGATTGAACACCCAGGCGCCGCCGAAGAAATCCGGGTACTTCAACTGGAGCCCCAACGAGCCCCAACCGCCAGTCGATGCACCTTGCACCAAACGGGCGTACGGTTTGGCAATCGCGCGGAATTGTTTTTCGACAGCAGGAATTAGTTCTTGAGTGAGTGCGTCGCCATACGGACCGTTGTTCGCGGAGTTCACGCCGTATCCATCTGGAAAAAACGGACTGGGCTGGACAAACGTGACGAGTAGAAAGCGCGGAAATTTGTCAGAGGTCCATTCCTGAAAAAATTCATATCCGGGCTGAACATTCGACGACGTTCTCAAACCTTCCTGCTGCTTCGCGCTGTTCGGATCTTCGTTGAAGTAGTAAGCAGGACTGCCGAGATAGCCTTGAGGGTACACCACTGGATAGCGAACATCGCTGCGCTCGTCGTAGCCTTTTGGCAGAATCACAGTCGCGCCGAGATAAACAGGATAGCCCCAGAACTTGCTCAACAATTCACTCTTGATCTGAATGCGCTTGATCCACTTTGTTTCTTTCGGAGGATCGTCGGGTGGGATGACGTGATTGAGCAGGATCTTGACGTTGTAGCCCGCAGCTGGGTCGAGCCGAAGCTTCTGCACGTCGCTATAAAAGTTGCCGGGCGATGCGTTGAAGAACCGACCTTGCATATCCCAATGCACCCAGACCGTGCGACCGTCGCTGCGCTCGCATTTTGCATACACGTTCAGCATCGCCTGAACGAAGTACTCACCTGCCGGTAATTGCGAAAGATTTTCAACCGGATGCCCGAAGGTCGTTTGATCCACGACGACGGCTTGCCCGGGTTGGAGACCTTCGGCATCAACACCGAACATCGGCATTGTGTTTGGTCCAATTTGAAACCGTGGTTCTGGTCGATCCGACTTCGTGATGACGAGGATCACTCTTCCGGTAAGAGGTCCCGATCCGAGAGCTTTGTCGTACGAGATGTCGAACCGCGTCTCGCCCTGCGCTGCTGAGCAAAGCAGAGCTTGAAAGAGCACGACGATAGCAAGTCGAACAATTTGTCTATTCATTGTGCTCTTGCTCGTTCCCTTACTGGTGGTAATGCCTGACTTTCGTAAATCCCTAGCGACGCGTCATCAGAATTTGAACCGCATACCCAATTGAATCCACCGTGCACCGTCTGACCGGTTAGGCGGAGTGAGCTGGGTCGTGAACACACCGAAGTTGGTTGGGGCATTCAAACTCAACGAAGGAGTCGCCAGATTGACGTGGTTGAAGACATTGAAGAAGTCAGCTGAGATCTCAAAGCCCACTCGTTCAGTAATCCGAGTTTCCTTCGCCAGTCGGAAGTCTACATTCCAGAACCATGGACCCCGGAATGCCATTCCTCGCCCTTGCCGAGTGTCTTGACTAATCAGCGTGCGACGAAATGACCTGAAGGCAGTTTCAGGATTAGCAAACAAGTTGAGCCCGGTTCCACCGACCGCAGGATTGCCGGCCGTAGCGATACCGCCCGAACCAGTCACTCCCTCATGTATTCCTGGGCCGAGTGTTGTTGGATCCACGGTTGCGATTGCCGCCTGGTTCGGGACACCTGCGATTGAGCCCGCAAAAACGAAGCCAGTGTTGTCCGTGACGAAGAAAGGCAAACTACTATATGTGCGGTAGATTCCTGAGAGATACCATCCGCCCGCCAACCGTTCAAGCGCACCATTGTTGGCCCAGCGCTGACCCCGTCCAAACGGCAAATCGTAAGTAAACACTCCATTGAGCACGTGCCGTCGATCCGCCTGTGACGGACCATAATCGATGTCCGCATCGAAACCGCTGCTGATCAACGCAAGGTTGTTCTGCACATCTCCAACCTGGTCGAGAGCTTTGGAGAACGTATAGTTGAGATCAAATTGCACTCCATGCCATGGTCGATTACGAAGCGTCGCGAACATCGCGTGGTAGTTGGATCGACCGCCGTTGGTGGCCATCAGAATCGCCAGCAATTGAAGATTACTGTAGGCCGGCAAACCCAGGCTTGTTTGCCGAATAGCACTCATGTTGAGGTATAGGTTTGCGACATTATTGGTTGAGAAGAGAGTTCCAAAGTTGGCAGCCAGGAATGCGGTTCCCAGCCCAGGTAACTGATTCTCAAACCACGGCTGCGGCTGCACGCTGGCCGGACACGCAAATCCTCCGATGGATTTGCCACCGTCGCCCCTGAGCACGCAGGCTACCTTGTCAAACGCCTCGGCAAAAGTCTGGCCACTGGCTGAATCCTTGAAGAAAATCGGAGAAGCGTCGAGATCCTGCCCTTGCGGCAAGTTACGACCTAATCTGCCGATGTACCCTACCTCCAAAAGCAATTTGGCTGGCAACTCACGTTGAATGGTGAAATCAATCAGGTGATTCCGTCCGATCTTGCGTTCTGGATCCGTGGCGTAGGTAATGCCTCCGGAAAGAACAGCCGGGACTATTGGAGACGCGGATGCGTTGAACGGAGGGACCGGAACGTTTCCATCCACGCCTACTCGGAAAATAGAAAGGCCGCGATTGGTAGTGCCACCGGCTGGGTTACAGCCCGCCCCTGGTGTCGCAGAAGCGTTACAGAGAGGAGCGGTTGCTTGCAGAACTTGACCAAAACCGACGCCGAAGGCGGCGGGCAGAACGACGCTGATTGTGTTCACGCGATCGTAGACCATCGCATAGCCTCCGCGCACAACAGTGCGACGATCCCCCATCAGAGTATTCATGAATCCTGTTCGATAGGAAGGATTCCACGCCACGGCGAAACGTGGCCCGAGGTTACTCCAGTCGATGTCAAAGACTGAATCGCGTTGAGAATCGTTAATAGGTCTAACACCAATAGTCGGATTGAACACCTGGCCTGCTAGCGCCGCTTGGCGTTTGGCGTCGAAATATTTACGCGCTGAAAAGACTTCGCCAGTAGCCAGGTCGGTGACGAAGGCGAAGCGATCCAGCTTCTCTTCAGGAGGCGTCGCCCAGCTGTATGTCAGCCCATAATTAAAGGTCAGGGACGAATTCACGCGCCACGTATCCTGAGCGTTAAATTGGAAGTAGTGCATATTCGTTTCCGTCACGAGGTCAGTTCCAAAGGGCAATGGTTTGAGGTCGCCATCGCGTGCACCCACAATGCTCAGGTTGTCCAACATGCCTAAGGTCGCGGCGTAAAGGTTATTCCACGCCGTTGCATCTTGAGTACGCAGACAGTTGGTGGTAACGGAGGCGCTGCAAGCCTGTGGGCGATTTGTGGCCGGGATCGTCAAGAAACTGCCTGGAGCTAACGCGGCGATTGGGCCAGTCAGGAAGGTAACCTGATCGTTATGAGTCAACAGAAAAGGCAACGCCCGATACTCTCCGCCGAAATTAAAGGTGTGTGAGCCTTTGTTCCAGACGGCATTATCGGAAAACTGGATATTACGATCCCGGATGATCTGTGTACGCGCTGATTGCGCTGCAACGTCAATAGGCTCACTCAAGCCACCCAGATCAATGGCGACTCGACCGATGGAGCTGTTGGTCCCGGCCAGCCCGAGCGTCGAAGCGACGGAGAACGGATTCGTGCCGGCTGCATCGGTTTTGTTTTGAACCCATCCGAAACGAAAGGAGTTCACCAGGTTTCGCGAAATTGTGTAGTCGACGCCACTTATGACATTGGCGCCGCGTAGGTTCGAATTCCGCAAGACTCCCACATTATTGATATCTCGAATATCCAATTGAGTAGCTAGCGGACTGAGGTTTCGCTGGTACGAGTAGCGTCCCATAAACCGAATATTGTCTGTGATCTTATGGTCCAGTCGGAAAGTGACAGCATCGTACGTTAGCGATGTGTTCGCGACGCCGCGGAACCCAATCGTGTTGAGCCCATCGCCGAGCGTTACATCGTTGCCCACCGGCAGCAGATCGAACATCGCCTTTACGGTCGGACTGATACCCAGCGCGCGAGGGTCGCAGGCTAGTGTCCCTGTGGCTCCGCATAGAGTCGAAGTTGCCAGCGGATACGACACTATGTTGCCCGCCTGATCGCGGAACCTCAGAATGCCCGCACGAAGCGAAGCAGTGGGGACGGTACGAGTGAAGACGGATCCCTGTGGGAAGCGTCGCACTTCATAGTTACCAAAGAAAAAAGTGTGGTCCTTCCAGAAGGGACCGCTAACGCTGAAGCCGGCGCGGTTGTCCTTCAACTCTTGTTTACGAGTACGCGTACGATTGTTGGTCCAACTATTGGCATTGAGGTTGTCGTTCTGGTGGTACCAATATGCAGCGCCGTGAAAATCATTTCCGCCCTGTGGACTGACTAGTGTTACCTGGCCGCCAGCAGATCGCCCAAAGGTCGCGTTGGGATTACTGACTGTCATCCGAAACTCGCTGACGGCATCGACGCCGACTGGCGCCTGCGTGAAGGCGATGCCTTGTCCGCCTGTCAGATTGTCGCTGATGTCAATCCCATCCAGGATAAGCGTGTTCTGATCGCTGCGCGCGCCCGACACGGTTCCGCCACTACCAAAGCCACCCGGCGTTGTAGTTGGTTGTAGCGAGATAAGCTCCAAGGTGTTACGCCCAAAGGTGGGTAAACTACGCAGCATCCTTGTCTGTACAACATTCCCGACCTGCGCGTCGGTCGTCTGCAATTCAGCTCCTACACCCGCTGTTACCTGCACTGTCTCGCTCACAGATCCCAGCTCCAGCGTGAAGTTAACGGTGTGGGTCTTGTTTACCTCTACCTTCAAGTCGGTGATCTGCGCGCCGCGAAAGCCTGTCTTGGTAATGGTGATCGCATACACACCCGGTGGCACGCTAAGTAATGCGTACTGCCCGTTATCGTTGGTTCTCTCCAAGCGAGCTTGGTTAGTAGCAACGTCGAGAAGTCTAACTTCGGCGTCAGCGACTACGGCACCGTTAGGGTCCGTCACTGTTCCCTGCACGAGGCCACTCGTGGAATTTTGTGCCGCTGCAGGTGAACTCAAAAGCAGGCTCACTACAATCAATCCAAGGATCGTCCAGGTGGTTCTCATGATGTTTGCTCCGTTAACGAATCCGATCATCGCCACAACTTGAAAGTTTAAATCCTTGACCGTCAACGCTCGATGAGTCGCGCCTCCTGATTGGAAGGTTGCATCAAACCGAAGTGTGTGACGGCGACTACACAACATCGCTTCGCCTTATGAAATGCTCTCGAGCTAAAAGTGGGGTCTTGCTGAAACTGAACTGAGATGCGTATACAGCAACTGCTGCATAATGTCAATAATGCTGCACATGCTGCAAAACGTTCTTGCTACTCAAAACTTGATTTGCTATCTTGCGCGCCCATGCAGCTCCTATCAGAAGTGCCGGCGAGACCGTATGAAGTAAACTCGATCCCTTTAGAGATTGAGAAAGTAGAATTACGTACGGTCCGACTGAAACTCAATGAACCGTTCGAAACCAGCTTCGGCTCAATCGATTCGCGACTGATATTCCTGGTCAGCGTAACGGCGGAAGGCAAAACCGGGTGGGGCGAGGTCGTCGCCTCTGAGGAGCCACACTACAGTTATGAAACTGCCGGCACGGCGACCCACGTAATTCGAGATTTTCTTGCTCCGGCGATGATCTCGGATCGCGTAGCTGACCTAACTGACCTTGCCATTCGTTTCAGTTCGTTTCGCGGGCACAACATGGCAAAGGCAGGATTAGAGCTCGCTTATATGGATCTTCTGGGTCAGGTAACGGGTCAGTCGTTGTCGCAATTAATTGGCGGCACGAGATCGAATATCGCAGTCGGCGTAAGTCTCGGTATCCAACCTTCGTTCGAGAAGCTACTCGATCGCATCAATCGATACCTGTCCCTCGGCTATCGACGAATTAAACTCAAGATTAAACCCGGCTGGGATATCGGCATAGTGCGAGAGGTCAGACGGCATCATCCGGACATCGTGCTCTCAGTTGATGCCAACAGCGCGTACACTATTTCAGACGAAGCGTATCTGAAGCAGTTGGATGATTTCCGCCTGCTGATGATTGAGCAGCCTCTAAACCACGATGATCTGATCGATCATGCCAGGTTTCAGTCGGTGATGAGAACGGCGATCTGCCTGGATGAGAGCATCACTGGCATTCATCGAACGCAACAAGCTCTTGATTTGAAAAGCTGTCGCATCATAAACATCAAAATTGGACGCGTCGGCGGTTACTCGCAGGCACTCGCGATCCACGACACCTGTCACGCGCGGAAGATTCCTGTTTGGTGCGGTGGAATGCTCGAGTCAGGGATAGGCAGAGCACACAACATCGCGCTCGCAAGTCTGCCGGGCTTTGAACTACCCGGCGATATATCTGCGAGCTCGCGTTATTTCGCGCGCGACGTAATCACTCCCGAAGTAACAGTTTCGCCCGATGGGATTGTGGAAGTACCCACTGGCAGCGGAATTGGCTTTGAAGTTGACCTCGACTACATTAATGCAATGACACAGACCGTGGAGCGAATCGAGAACTAACGACTCGCCACCGGCAGTGATTTAAGGATGTGGTTTGCAAAAAAAGACACGCAAATCAATCGGCACCCCGGCGAACGTCAATGGCAATAACCTGCCCAGCTCGATTGAGGATCGCTTTGCGCGTGCGCGGTCCAAACTAAATGCGCGACGTCAGCAATTGATGCGTGCCATCCTTGCGTCCGCGGATGAGACCTGCTTCCTCTCCTCCAGAGAACTAGCTAAACGCTATAACGTTGACGCGACGACCATTCTCCGCGCCACGCAAGTACTTGGCTACAACAGCTTCGCCGAGTTCTCGGCCGATCTTCGTCAACATTTTGTCGTCCGAATTACACCGTACGCCGCACTCAAAGCTGCAACTAAAGAAAGAAGAAGCGTCACCGATCACATCGACGACGCCCTGGAAAAAGCGATAGCCAATCTTAATTTGCTGAATTCCGATCTCGATCGTGAGCGACTGGTTGAACTCGCCAAGTTGATCAAGAGAGCAAGGCGAATCCTGATTGTTGGTTTGGACTTCGCTGCATCGCTGTCTTACTACCTTGCGTACGGACTGCTGGCACTCGGATTCGACGCGGAAGCTCCGATAGGTAGCACGGGCAATCTGCAATACAAAGTCGAGCTGTTGACTAAGAAAGATCTTTTGATAGCCATCAGCTTCGGTCAGTGCCTCAAGGACACCGTCGAAGCAGCACTGCTGGCAAGAGAACAAGGTGTGCCTACATTTGGAATTACGGATAGCGCGACGTCACCAGTCGCTCGTTACTGCGACGCATACATTCTCGCTCCGGTAGTCAGTCCTTCATTTTTGAATTCATACGTTGCGCCAATGGCCGCGATGAGCGCGATACACGTAGCTTGTGCGCACATTGATCCCAAGCGATCCCTCACCAGGCTAAGACCAACTGACAAGGAATATGCTTCAGGCACGCGCTGGTACAGAGAACCGAAGAGCTCGAATGGTTCCAAGTCGCGACGCTGAAACTAACACCATCTTTGGAGTGCGGCGGCCTGGCGCCGCTTTTGTTATAGCGAGAGTTGCGCGCCAGGCCGAGGTAACAAAGCGGCGCCAGGCCGCCGCACTCCAAAAGAGAATCTTAGATCTGCCAGTCGAGCCGCCCAGAGGTTGCTTTCGAAATGTCCGATATGCCTTAGAGCCTCTTGCGAAAATCGAAAGACCACCTGTTTCACACAGGTGGTTCTTTAATCTCAACCTACAGCATAATCAGCTGTTGCTCTCTAGAGACCACCCACTTCATGTGGGTGGAGTATCAATTTCGGCCTAGATTAGGTTGAAGGTGAAACTCCACCGACCTGAAGTCGGTGGTCTCGGTGATACATTGGTCCGTTTTTGTTAGGTCAAAAGTAAAGAACCACCTGTGTGAAACA
>DATJKB010000592.1:0-8616 GCA_035491875.1 Pyrinomonadaceae bacterium
GCTCTCTATCCTGCGCTACTAAACTCGTCAGCGGCACAATCAGCGCGAGGCCACCGCCAAACACCTTCATAAACTGCCGGCGGTCAAATCCGAAGTTGTAGGTTGGCTCCTGGAAGAGCTCATAACGTTCGACTTCTAAAAACTCGCTCATTCCGCACCTCGCTTTTGGTCGGCGGCCATTTGGATCGCAGCGATTATCCGGAGGTAGGTGCCGCACCGGCAGATGTTGCCGTTCATATGCTGAACGATCTGTTCGCGCGTTGGTCGTGGAGTCTTATCTAATAGCGCAACTCCTGACATGATCATGCCTGGCGTGCAATAACCGCATTGCATTGCGTCGGCTTTGAGAAACGCGTCTTGTAATGGATGCAATTGTCCATTCTTCTCCAGGCCTTCGATGGTGGTGATTTGCTTGTTCGCAACTCTGCCCACTTGCGTGATGCAGGAACGCGTTTGCTGGCCGTCGATGAGCACAGTGCACGCACCGCATTGAGATTCGCCGCAACCGTACTTGGTGCCTGTTAGATCGAGATCATTACGCAGCACACTGAGTAGGCTCGTTTCCGCGTCAACGTTAACAGTCAACTTCTTTCCGTTGACGTTAAGAGCAATGACCTTTGGCATGTAGCGCCTCCCAGATGTTTTAGCTTGGATTGTAGTACCGACAGCGTCAGGTTTGAAATGGGTGTAGGTGCCGTCACATAAGAAAAGACCGGCCCTGTAGAACCAGCGCCAGTCTTCCTTCGGTCCTCTGGTGACCCCTAATCTGAGATCTTCATTGTGGAAAGTCCTTAGATCGTTCTCAAAGAATTATTAAATTGTTATCAATGTACAGTGAGCTCTAGCTCCAAAACACGTACACCTCAACCTTATCAGTGGAATCGTCGATCACTACCTCCGCGTGCTGTGCACCACCACCCGGCTTGATCTCATACTTCCTTTGCGAGCCTTCTATCTTGGGCTGTGTTTCTCTTAATCCAGGCGATTCTTCCGCCCACCGTGCTATGTCTTCCTTCGGTGCTGAAAAGCTAACGCGGAAACCCCGCGTGAATATGTTTCCTGTTGTTGTAACAACAAGATCTCTAGCGGACTTTGGAAATGGCGCCAACCGCCCCCACTCCAAAGTGGCTTCAATACCACTTCTCTTGTCCGCCTCGCGCATCTCAACTGCCTTCTTGTCCAAGTAAGAGCACGAAGGGCAGCAAAGCGAGAACAGAATTATTATCAAGCTTAGGTTCAGACGAAGCTTATCGTTTGTTGATACTCGCGCCGACATGCGAAAGTTTTGTTTGTCCACCACAAGAATGAGCAGCCGTATACGAGCGAGGTAACTTTCATCACTTAAGAGAGCCTTCCAATTCCTCGATACGTCGCTTGAGCTCTTCGGGAATCCGCGCCTTCTTGTTCTCTGTGTAGTTGTAACAAACGATCAACCCAGTTCCGTCAGCAGCAACTTTCTGATGTTTGTGACTGACGACAAAGTATTCCATGGTGAATCGATCGTCTTCGATCGTCGAAACTCGCGTTCCGATTGACACTGTGTCGGGGTAGATCAGCGGAATCTTAAATTTGCAGTTAGTCGATGCGAGAATCGGCCCTACACCCATTTCTTCCATATACTCGAGGAAGTTTAGCCTCTCGAAATACGCAATTCTGCCGCTCTCGAAGAAGCGAAAGTAAGTCGTGTTATTTAAATGACGAAATGCATCCATCTGACCCCAGGCGATTGGAGTTTCAATGATGACCGGACAGTTTTGCAGGGGATTGTTCATGCGTGTCTAAGTGATCCTCTGACTCTTCGCGCCAACACTCCGATAGGAGTGGAATGTTCATAGAGCTGTTGTGCGAGTTAATTCGGCACTCCTTTAGGTGTGCAATGTTTGTTGCTAGCCCGATCATTATCCTGACGACAACATGGCACTCCTAAAGGAGCGCAATACCCTCTAATCATCAGTGACTATAAACATTCGACCCCTAGCGGGGTTAACACCCCCCGTTGAAACTCGATGCCATCGAGACTCGGTTCATTCGAGATCCAAACGCACATCATTTCTGCGGCAGCGCTTCATAGGATCGAACTTCGACATCATCTGCCTGAATTCTGATTTCGTCGTTCGCAAGCATCGCCTGGTAATCGAAGCGTGCGATGTCTGACAAGGTCAATTCTTCGTAAAGCCACCAATCGCCAACGATCGTCGCCGGCACCCAGGCCTTCTTGACTCCGAAGAATGATAGATCTGTATATCGTCCGTTGAGGGGTCGATCATTAAAGAAGTCGTAACCGGAGCCCCAATAACCACCATCGAGAGTAATCGTGAGTTCGCGCTTTGCAGGCTGATTTACCTTCAGAACTTTGGCATCGTGAAACATGAGGCCGGCTAGTTTCCATGCGCTCTCCGGCAAATTCTTTTTGATTGTTTTAAGGTAGCGAATATAAGACTGATGCAATTCATCTGCGTCGGCTCTTTGAGCCATCTTAGGCGGATAGAGTAATTTGCGCTTGAAGAAAAGCATTCCACCTGACGTTAAGTTTCAGTGAGGGCCGGATTGGAAACTCTCAAGCGCCAACGCTTCGTCTTTATACGTGTCGAACACCGTCAACAACTTTGTCATCACCATCAAGTTCTCCAATTTGTCGCTCAATTGGACCAGCTTAAGATCGCCGCCGCTTTTGCGAATACCCAGGTACAGGGCAACGAGACTTCCAAGTCCGCTCGAATCCACCTGATGCACGCCTCCCAGATGTAGCAGGACCTTCGTACGTCCTTCTTCAGTCAACTGCTTGATGGTTGCGCGCAGCATTTCGCTCGTATCGCCAATCAAAATCTGGCCCCAAAGGTCCAGCACGGTTACATCGCCGACCTGACGTTCACCGATCTGCAATGCCATTTCGCGTTCTCCTTAACAGCTTGCTTGAATCTGTTGCGGCATTGTATCAGTGTTGAGCACAAGCGCGGCAGGCTTGAGTTATGGAGCAGAACCTTGATCTCTGTTTGTTTTGTTCGTTGAACGATGTGCTGGGTGCGCACTACAGCGACGTACGCAGCGAGAAGAATCTTTCTTTGGCACCAAACTGCCGGAACGACCAGAAGTTTGTGCCGCTCTTCCGGGCGATCTCATGCAATGCTCGGCGCACAGTTACCTGCTCAAGACGCAAAGAAAAGGCGGCGCCTGAGGTGTGCGGCCGGTACCCCTCTTCATTCCTCGTCAACGCCATTGCCGCTAAACTACCTCGAACTTCAGGTAGGTTAAACAAAATGTCGATCGCTTCGCTAAAATGCAAATCCTTCACTTCGAAGTTCCTGATCACGGTGTCGAGAACCGGGCTGCCGCCACTGACTGGAGAGAATTCGATCGAGTCATCCACATTACGCCAGCGATACTGCGGGTGACTAAGCACAATAGCATCGAGCAGTTGATGAAGATTGACGTCGCGTGCTTCGACTTTAACCAACAACGGCAATTGGGGCGCAGTTTCGAAACCAATGACAACGCCGTCTGTCTCTGCTAATGAACCCAAGAGTGCACGTAGGTCGCCCTGAAATGAAACGACTCGCAGCTGTTGCGGCGTCGTTCGATTCTTTGCCGGCTCCTGCGCGGAAGACGCGACAGATGCGAGTATCAGCAGTACGAAGAGCAGCGGTTTATTTGAGTATGACGTCGGCTTGATCATGAAGCATCAGAGCCTCCTTCTAACTCAGTTCATTTCGGAACGCAATTACACGCTTCAAAAGGTCAATTGTTCCGCCGGCCGCTTCCCTTCGGTTTTACGAGAGCGTCGTTCTAACTTTGGTCCAAAGCCCTCTCCAGCGCACCTTCGAAGTAAACTGCCTCCAAGCCTGTAGCCCAATACTCGATCGTTACCCGGTTCGGTTGCGATGTTTCCTGGCCCGTGCGCAATACACGTCGACCTGAATCAGTCGATTCAAACTCGAGCCATCCTTTCCACGTGCCGTCAGTTCTCTCTTCGCCATAACTTCTAACGACGTACTCTGTTTTGTCAGGTCCCAAAACCCTCGTTGAATACTCCTGCAAAAGCTCCGCCATGTTCTGTACCTACCCTCTGCTATTCCTTGACCTCAATCGATTGAGCACTTTTCAGAAATGCATCCTTAAACTGCGGATATTCCTGCGGTGTTGAATTGAAGCCGACCACTAACGCGCCGCCGTTGAATGACGTCGTGTATTGATGATTATGAAGAGCGATATCGGGGACTTCGCTCAACACTTCAAAGTGCACCCACTGCCGACCGTTGATAGTAATGACCTCTTCGGCCAGAAACTGAACGTCTTCGATTGCCATCGATAAAAGCCGATGGTTCGCATACACATAATCTTGGAGTTCATCTGGCTTCAAAGGTATGAAGTTCAACACGATACCCACGGTGGCGGATTGAGAATCGTTGGCAAACACATAATCGGGCGGCTTGCCTTTGCTGAACTTCGACGCAGCGATCTGCTCTTTGGTGAGTGGCTTCAGGTTTGTAGGAGGAACAAACGAAATACGTCCATCGCCCAGCGGCACGCGACCGTTGCCTGGGCCAGAAGCCGGCACTGTGCTGGCGGGAGAACCGCCTTTATTGCCACACGCTACTACAACGAACGCGCTGATAACGACGAATACGACGATTAGAGAACGCATCTGGACCTCCGCTGGTCCTACATTCTAACGCAGCAATCATTGCAAAATATCGTCAGCCATATCACCGGTAAGTTCGCCCGATACGAAATCCCACGCTATCGCGGCGTTCATTGGGTAAATATCCGTCTGGCCTCCCCCGATGGGCCGATCTCATAACAGAAGCGTCGTAAGTAAACGAGCCACCGCGTCGCATACGCCATTGCTGATCGTCGACGAATAAGACTTTATCTTCCACGTCAAGATGAAGATCGTTTGCCGGATATTCCACTCTTCGATCCTGAATCCACTCCCAAACGTTGCCGTAGATATCAAAGACACCCAGGTCGTTTGGTTTTAGTTGGCCCACGCGGGCCGTACGTTGTGGGTCATTCGGATCATTTGGATCGCCTTTTCTTTTCGGCGGGTTTTTCGCGTAGACGGCATACTCTTCGAGTAACTCTTCCGCGTCTCCATAGAATCGGCTAGTCGTCGCACCCGCGCGTGCGGAGAATTCCCACTCTGCTTCCGTCAACATTCGATAGCCCGTTCGATGCAGATAGTTCGACGGCAGTGTCATGCCGGACTTGATCTCATTCAGATCAACTGGATAGACCCACTCACTCTGCGGGATCCCTTCGCGTTGGCTAAGCCAGTTGCAGTATTGGGCCGCTTCGTACCAGGTGACGGCGATTTGAGGGCAATTATCTTCCGGACTGTGTGACCGCATCACTGGCGAACCGCGGTGAGGATCTTTGGTAGCGTCCGGGTATCGCAACTCAAGGTTTGGGTTTGCGCTCAAGAAACGCTGAAACTGTCCCACGGTGATCTCTTCACTCGCGATTCCGAAGGAGCGCGGGATGCGCACGCGATGGAGGGTCTCGTCAGCGGTTCTTCCGGGTTCATTTTCCGAACCTGCTGTGAACTCAGCAGGCGATCGAATGATGACAATCGTCTGCCCTTCACGGGTTATGTACCAGTTACGCGATCCGGGTTTTCTACCAGCCAGAGACTGATCGTAGCGTTGCACCATCGCCGCCTTATTCCAGCGTAGCAGCAACCACTCAACTGCTGAATGAATTCCCGCGTCAGGATCGCTGACATACCACTGCTGAAGAGTGGCGATTAATCGCGGCAATTCAGCGATAGGGAACACTGGCCCGCGATACCCTCCGAGGCTCAAAATCAACGCTCGTCGCGCTGATATGTCTCTCTCGATCTTGAGTTGAGCGATAAGCAGCTTCGGATCAACTCCATATCGGGCAAAGCTGCTAACGATATAGCTACGGACGGTAGGATTAGCGCTGTGCCGCAATAGCCTCCACACCTCATGCGGCCTTTCACCGCGTTTAAGTTGTTCAATCGCAGCTTCCGCACGCCCGCGGTCGCTGCTGATCTGGTTCAGTGTGTTGGTTGGTGCATCAGCGCGATGCGTGTTGAGCGGACTGCAAAGAATTGCAGATGACAGTAAAAGAAGTGAAAGAGCGAAGGCCGTGATTTGAATCGACAATCGCATGAGAATAGCTACGCAGGCTCTGCTCCCTCGAAACAGCAAGATCCTCATTTACTAATCCGATATAGGTGCGTCTCGCTGCGGATGAAGATGGAACCTCCGGAGACTGCCATTGACGCGAGCGTTCGCCCATCGAGTTGATTGGTGGCCAGATGCTTGAGCTTTTGGCCCGGCGCTATTACGACTGATTCACCTTCCTCGCTGAGAAAATAGATGCGACCGTCGGCATAGATGGGTGACGCTGAGTGGTTGCCTCCCACTCGTGCGCGCCAGTACTCCTTCCCAGTCTTTGCATCCACACAAGTCGCGATGCCGTTGTCAGTCACCATGTACAATTCGTTGCCCACCAGGAGCGGCGAAGCGGTTAGCGGCACCCCGCGATCGAGTTTCCACTCCACCTTTGAGTCAGTTACATCGCCTTTGCCATCCAGACGAACTGCCAACATTGAAGCTTGCTGGAAACCGGTGCAGATGAAAACAAGGCCGTCTCCATAGACGGGTCGAGGTACATTTGAAAAGCCCTCGCCGTACCTCACCTGCCACAACTCCTTACCGCTACGGGGCTCATATGCAACCGCACGAAACGCACCCGGACTGATCACCTGGTCACCGCCGGGAAGTGATACCACTAAGGGAGTGGTGTACGCCTGATAACCCTCGCGCGACTTCTTCCACTTGACCTTGCCAGTGAGCTTGTCGAGCGCGACGACAAACTGAACGTCATTACCGTCGCAACTGATAATTAATAGATCTTCGTAGACTATCGGTGATCCACCTGTACCGTGTTGGCCGTTGTCATACTCAAGCCGCGTCTTCCAAACGATTTCGCCTGACTGAGTGAGGCACGCTGTTCCATACGCGCCAAAATGAACATAGACTCGTTCACCATCGACGACAGGAGTCGGTGAAGCAAAACTATTTTTCGAGTTGGTGAGCTTTGGCGACTTCAGCCGAACGACTTCTACGTTCTGGAGGATTGCTCCACTATTTCGATCGATCGACAGCGCACGCAAAGACTTTCCCTCATCCGTGGCGGTTGTAAGCCAGATACGGTCACCTTGTACTACCGGTGACGACCAGCCTTTTCCGGGAATTGCGACCTTCCAACGCACATTGGTTGTCTCGCTCCAGTTGAGTGGAAGTCCCTGTTCATCAGAGTGACCCTGCCCGGTTGGACCACGAAATTGAGGCCAGTCAGAGAGTGGGAGATTTAGGAGGAATAAAAGTAGAAGGAGTTTCATTCGGTTCACCTAAAGAAGCGAGTTCGCTCGGCAGGCCGAGCACCAGACCTTCCGGTGCCACCGGTCGTTAGCCTGTGGCCGGGCGGCCACTGAAGCCAATAATGTAGCCATCGGGATCTGCGACATAGAAGCCTTTTGTGCCCCAGTCGGTAGCCGTGAGTGGTTTGATGATCGTCACATCGTTGGCGACACACCGCTCGTAGAACGCTTCGATGCCGTCGACACCTGCTGAGGCGTCGAGATGCTCGTTGTCGCGCCTGTGCTGACGCTCCGATTCGTTCTTGGGTGCTTCCTTCAGATGAAGTTCCATTCCGTCCAGATGGCCGATAGCGTAGAACCCCTCCCACGGCTCACCGAACGTGAACCCTATCTTCTGGTAATACGAGATCGAGCGCTCAAGGTCGTCGACGAGGAACTGTGGAGCGAAGGAAGTGACACGTGGCTTGATCGTAGTCGTCGTCATTGCTGCCTCCGTTGAACAGGCTAACGTTGCGCTTCAACTGCGGTGCACGATTGTTTTGTCCTGCCACTCGATGGCCAGCATCCAATAAATCCCGAAGTCAACAAAATCATCGTGAAGCCATGCCGCTTGGGATACTCACGCTCGTGACAGGAATCGTTCTCCCTACTGGCATAACCCAATAACATGTTTGAGCGCCGCCGCTATCTCCTGCCCCTTGACTTCATCGCGCACCCAGAAACTGCCCCAGCTGACAAAACCTTCGCCATTACGCACTCGGTGATCGCCGATTCGATCGCTATGCCATATCGTTTTGTTTGGCACGACTGGCGCAACAAATGGCTTTCCGGGCGCCATCTTGCTGAGCACATCCGGATCTTTCGGATCGAATGAGCTAAATACAATCCGCGCCGCGCGATCCCCCACTGAGGGTTCGACACGAATCATCCGTGGGTTTAGGCCCTTCAGGTCAATCTGCCACAGCTGCTGCTCGAGCTCGCTTCCTTGTTCCCGGGTTTCAATCGTGACTTCGTAAGTAAGAGTACAGCCTTTGTTTTGTACATGACTGATCGCCTGACGTTGCAGAACGCGGCGTTCTTTGTTGGTCGGCTGTACATAGCTGTATGGAATGTGTGCCTTAAGCCAGTCAAGCGTCTCGGGAAGCGATGCATTTGGGCCCAAGGGTGCGCTCTTGTTCTGTGTTTGGGCCGCCAAAGCACCGACCGTCAAACATACGTACAAGCTCAACAGAACTGTTCTTAGTCTGGTCATTAGTTCTCCTTTC
>DATJKB010000593.1:0-4653 GCA_035491875.1 Pyrinomonadaceae bacterium
GTTCTATTGGGCAAGGTCGTTCGCGGCGTGTCGGAGTAATCGACAGTCGTAACGGGTAGGTCGAGCGTGAACAATCCACCAACTGCCGTTGTGGTATTCGCGTGACGTCGCGTTGAGCAGTTTCGATTACCTTGAATCAACCGCACCACAACGACAAGCTAAAGCGAATCGGACATTCGTTGAGCAGTTTTGCCAAACTTGGGTGTTACGCACCTGAGCGACGTCGAGTGATGGACATGAAACCACCGGTTCCGCCGCGGCGGACACAAACGATCTCCGCAAGTATCGCGAGTGCTACTTCTTCAGGTGTAACTGCACCAATATCCAACCCGATTGGCGCGTGAATGTGTTTCACCTGCTCTTCAGTCGCCCCTCCCTCTCGCAGTCGATTGATGACTATCGACGTTCGACGCTTGCTGCCAATCAAGCCCAGATAGTCGGGATCGGTTTTGATTGCTGCGCGCATGCACTGCTCGTCTTCATTGTGTCCGCGCGTAACGACAGCAACGGCCACGCCTTTGCCGTTTCCGATTGCTCGCTGCACAGTCTCGGTCCAATCTTCAGCGAGAACTAAATCAATATACTCACTCGGAAAACGTTCTGGCCGCAAAAATTCCTCTCGGTCGTCGATCAACGTGACGCGATACGCAGCCATATTTGCGAATGTTGCCAGTGCCGCTCCTACATGGCCCGCGCCGCAAATGACAAGTCGCGCTTCAGCCTGGATTCGTTCAAACAAGAAAAGTGTTTGGCCAAACTCCGTCTGCGGCGCGAGATCTTCTCCGCGAACGGCGCGTATGTCGTCGCGTGACTTTAGAAAATTCGCCGCGTGCTCAAGCGCAAATGCGTCGAGAGGGTCGCCTCCCAACGTACCAGTCGATGCGCCGTTTTCATCCAGCAACAGTTTTGCGCCGACAAACTCAGGCGATTCAAGAACAGTTACAAGTACAGCCATGGTTCCGGCATCGAGCAGTTGAGGAATTGTCTTCATCACTGCCTGCGCTGATTTGTCGTGCATGGATTGGTTGATGAATTACTTGGTAGCGGGTTTCTTCGCCAGTCCGACAGCCGCAGCGATGCGACGAACTAACCAAAGTGGGCCGACCAACAGGTAAATGGGATTCCGGAAGAAAGCGGGTTCATTTCCCTCAATTGCATGACCCACGAACTGAAGAATCCAGCCGATGATAAATAGTGCAAGCGCCCAACTCCAGCTGAAAAAGAACAGCGGGAGCGACACGACGATCATCGGGATACCGATGCTGTGGCAAAGCTTGTTCAGCGGATGCTGATGTTTGGCTTTGTAGTTGGATAGGAAATCTTGCGACATGTGTTGTTTCGCGTTAGGTCTTGGGGCTTTTTCCTTTGGCCTTTGGTTTTTGGTCTTTGGTCTTCGGAACTAATTGCAGATCTCAAATCGCAGATCTCAGAGATCTCAAAAAAGCCAAAGGCCAAAAGCTAAAGACCAAAGACCTAAGGCCCCATCACATCAATAAAAATATCCATCGTCCCGCCGCAAACCATTCCCTCCTCGCTCGCTTCTTCGGCTGTCAGAGAGAAATGGTGTAGAGCCGACTTACCGGAACGCAGCGCGGCGCGAGCTTCGGCCCAAACTTCAGCTTCGATACAACCGCCACCGACTGTTCCAGCAACTTCCCCACTCTGAAGAAACAGCATCTTTGCGCCTCGCCGCTGCGGAGTTGAGCCACGTGTGTGAGCCACGGTCGCGACAGCAATGCGTTCGCCACGCTCGTCGGCTTCGTTAATCATTCGGTAGAGATCGCGCTGTGGCAGTGTCGACATTGATGTACTCTCAGTCTACCCCCTCGACCATTCTAAGCCAATACAAGACTGGCCGCAGATTCTCACAGATCATACTGATCAAAAACTATTCTTGATAGTGTAGCCCCATCTCCTTAAGCACTGATCTGCGTTCATCTGCGAAAATCTGCGGCTGATTATCTAATAAGCTGCTAGTCGCCGCTGATGGAAATATCATAAACTGCGTCGCCTGAAGTACTCACCCACACTTGAACGTCGAGTTGCTGCAGCACAGGAATCCAGGAGACCCGGCAAAACCATGCGAAAATTTCTCGTTTTGTTGATGCTGATCTCAGCGTTCGCCGTCAACGTTTCTGCACAGGTCGCAAAACTCTATCCGGTCGACGAAGCCTCAAAAGAACCAACGTTCTTCACTTTTCGCGCCCGTTTGATCCAGGCGGTTCAGCGTCGCGACGCTAGTTATCTGTTAAGCATTCTTTCTCCAAAGATACAGAACAGCTTTGGTGGTGATGGTGGGATTGAAGAGTTTAAGACGACGTGGAAGCCCGAGCGTCCGCAAAGTGAAGTTTGGACCGAACTAGCGATGGTGCTCTCGCTGGGCGGCGCGTTTGATAAGGATGGAATCTTTGAAGCTCCTTACATTTCCGCAAAATGGCCCGAAGACAAGGACAGTTTTGAACTTGGAGCCATAATCGGAGAGAACGTGCGCGTGCGCGCCGCTCCACAGATCTCTTCTTCAATCATGCGTCAACTTGCATTCGATATTGTCGAAGTATCCGATTGGGGTGGGAACAAAGCACGAGGTGAAAAGCGCGATTGGATCAAAATTAAATTGTCCGACGGGCAGAGTGGCTATGTAGCCCAGGAATTCATCCGGAGCCCGATTGCCTATCGCGCCGCGTTTGCGAAGGAAGAAGGTCGCTGGGTCATGACATACTTTATTGCGGGAGATTAGACATGTTCAAAACACGAATCCTTCTTTCCATAACTTTCGCATTAATTTTTTCAAGCACAACTTTCTCTCAAACCACTGGACCCGACGCAGCCGAGTTAACAAAACTACTCAACGACTTTCTCGCCGGTGCTTCGCGCAATGATGCGCAGATCCATGACGCGTTCTGGGCAGACGATCTCATCTACACGCGGTCCGCCGGCGTTCGTGTCAATAAGGCCGAGGTGATGCGCAACGTACGGTCCGCTCCCGCGCCGAAACCGACCGATCCGAAAACAACCTACACCGCCGAAGACATTCGCATTCAACAGTACGGCACCACCGCGATCGTAGCATTCCGGCTCGTGGCCACGAACGAACAAGGAGGTACGACGCAGGTAGCAAATCTTCTCAACAGTGGCACATTCCTGAAACGCAACGGCAAATGGCAAGTAGTTAATTGGCAGTCGACGCGGATGCCACAATCATCCGAATC
Organism: Pyrinomonadaceae bacterium; assembly: GCA_035491875.1. Taxonomy (GTDB): domain Bacteria; phylum Acidobacteriota; class Blastocatellia; order Pyrinomonadales; family Pyrinomonadaceae; genus PSRF01. The sequence goes on from DATJKB010000593.1 coordinate 3,210, forward strand.
GGCAAAGACTGATGTAGCTCGTGTGCATGACACGTTTTTTGCCGCCGTAGTTAATGGCGATACGAGCAAACTTGAAAACCTCATACATAATAGTTTTGTTTGGACTCACCGCGGTGGCATTCAGCAGACGCGCCAACAACTTTTGGACCAGTTGTCATCTGGACAACTGAAGTTCTCGAAGATCGATCCGGCAAACGTAACAGTCAACGTCACCGGCGATACTGCAATCGTACGTGGGACTGCGACGGCTCAACGAAGCATGGTTCCTGGAGGAAGTCCGGATGCCGCTCCCTTCAACGTCTCCTACACCTTTGTTCTCGCGAATCAAGGCAACGGCTGGCTTGTCATAGCGATACACGGCAGCGCAGTCCAATAAGAACGCGTAGGCAGATCCACAGATTTCACAGCTTACACAGATTGAGAGCTAGACAGCTGCGTTGAGAGTATTGTTGCTCAACGTACCTATCTAGCTCTTAATCTGTGAAATCGGTGGATCTGCTGTTGCTATTCCGGCTTGCGAGTGGGGGTCGCTTTCGGTTGATCAGTTTTCTTCGCGTCGGCATCTATGCGCTGTTGATTGAGGCGAGCACGCAACAGGTCCACTTCGGTGTCGGCAGTGCCGATTGCAGACTCCAAACGAACCTTACTACTTTCAAGAATATTTATCTGGGCCTGCAAACGTCCTTTTTCATTTTCCAGTTGACGCCGACGAGCATCGCGCGCGTCTTCCGGCCGCGTGGAACCATAACCCTGCGTTGCCTTGTCGATATTCTCGGGCTTCAAATAGTACTCAACCTGATCGAGCTTCGCACCTAAGTCGGCCATCTTACTCTGCACGTCGATCAACTGAGAGCGCAAAGACTCAGCGCGTTGTTCGGCGCGTGTCAAACGCTCCATGTCAAGCAGATATCGATCGTCCTCCTGCATCGACGTAAGCCGATCATTGAGTCGATTCACCTGGTTGTTCAAGGTGGTGATCGTCTGCTGCATGTTTTCGCTATCTGACGTCGCAGACTTCGCAGGTTTTTTCGCTGGAGTTTCTGTCGATTCGACATCGGGTGAGGTTTGATCTGCTGTGCTAATGATCTTCGGATCAGTGGAGTCACTCGGCAGCGCGATTGTCGGATTTGTGATGACTGGTCTTTTTACGGGAGTGGTCGTGCGTCTGGTTCGTTTTTTCTTCCGCGATTGCGCGTCAACCTGTACGAAGCCGAGACTCACAATGACTGCGAGAACAACAAGCAGCTGAAATATTGCCCGCTTGGGCAGACGGCGAGACATCCTCGACAGGGCGCTTAACTCACGTTTGGTGGGCATCACAAATTCACTCCTTGCAACCGACTTTTAAGATACGCCAGTCAGGATCGCGGTTTCAAGCCGGATTGCGGCTCACTCGCAAGATTGACCTCAATTCAGACGCTTTAACGCGGTAATGCGATGCCAC
>DATJKB010000594.1:0-13116 GCA_035491875.1 Pyrinomonadaceae bacterium
GATTGCAGCGCCTTTGCCGCCACCAGCAATGGCACCGATGAGCGCGCCTACGGCTGTACCAATGGCCGTTCGTGTGACGGTCCGATTAGTTTGATTATCGTCGTCACGCACTGCACCTTCGGTATCTACCCGCACGACGTCTCCGTTAGGAGTACGTACATTCTCCAAAATGCCGGCGAACCGATAAGTTCTGCCGTCACGGAGTCGAATAGTGTCGAAGTTCAGTGTTGCTTGCGAACGTCCGGTGACTCGTCCGGCGCGATCAACACCCGTTACATAACCTTCGATGGTTGATCCTTCAAATTGTCCCGGCGAACGCACGGTCATCGTAAACCGATCGTTCTCCTGAACATTCCTCGTTGAAAGATCCTGATTCAACACACCCAGAAGCTGCGTTCCGTTAGGAACGACAAAATCGCCTGTCGCGGTTGCTACGTTACCAGTGTTGTATTCAGGACTGGTTTCATAGAGATTCAACTGGGCGACATCTGACGATTTGTCATAGTAGCTTTTGACTACGACCGGCTGCGTGAACCGATCGCTATAAAGCTGTCGCGTCACTAACAACTGTCGGCCGTTGTCGGTCGACTGAAACGTCACGACAAAGTCCTGCGCTCGCTCACCTGTGCGTTCGACCCTTAAGGTGTCGCCGGTTAGGCTCGCTCGCACGCGGACTGTGCGGCCGTTCTGATTGGTTTCCACCTGTTCGCGACCGTTGGCCTCGAATTGGATTTGCTGCGCACGTGTCGAAGCTATCGTGACGACATTGCCGCGCTGGTCGATCGCCAGCATGTCTGGCGGATCCAATCGGCGCAGAAGCGAATCGTATACACGTTGCCGTTCATTGACCGGCAAATTCCGAGTCGCTAATTCCGCAGCGCGTCTAACGTCATCGCTCCGAGAATTATTGATGCGATAGGTTCCAGTCAATCGACTATTACCATAACCGGTACCGGTGTCAGGGTAACCAGTATTTGGATATGATGAGTTCCAACTGACGTTGAAAGTAGTAGCGAGCTGGTCCAAATCCTGCCGCAACAGGTTCCATTGGTTCTCCGTTGCAGTTGAGAGTTGTTCACTGGTCACGTAGGTCTGGAAAAACGAAGCTTCCTGAAGCAGAGATTGCGCATCTGCTGCGCTCGCCTGCCTCGTGTTAACTCGATTGCGAAAACGCATCAAGGCAGCTTCGAACTGACTGAGTTCCGAGCGAACTTGATTCGCCGAGTAGCGACCATTGTATCCACGGCGGTTTAGATCGAGCCGCAGTTGCCGACTGAAGTTGCTCGTGCGGGTATCGATGCGCTGCGTTAATTGTCGCAACTGTTGTTCATTCGGATACGAACCAGTTGGATATGAACCAGTGTTCGTTCCAGTACTCCATTGCCAGTTCATGTTGTAAGCAAGCGCGAGCCGATCGAGATCTGATCGCAATGTTTGCCAATCGCGTTCGGCAGCGAAGCCGAGACGATAGTTAGCAAAGTAGTTGTCGACTAGGGCTGCGCGGTCCAGGACTAATCGAACGTCACTGGTGGAAGAGCGCCGCGTTCCGAGGCGTTGATCGAGTTGCGTGGTGGCGCTCGAGAATTCCCCAATCAAACGATTCAGCTCATAAAGTTGTGAGCTGCTCAGGTTGCCCCGACTATTCGAATTTTGAAGTGTGCGTCTAAGGTTGTCTGAGCGTGACTGAATGGTTCGAATCAACTCACGAACAGAGCTTTCAGAAGTGTTGTACTGGGCAGAGATGCTAACGGGTGTTGCCGATGTCAGCATCAGGGCCAGTACAGCCAGTAAAATTGTTTTTGTTAATGTCCTCATGTCCTACAAACCTCCAGAGTCCTTCCCTGTAGTTCCAGCTTCCCAGAGGGTTAGTGTGCAATGGCTGTTCCGAGGGAGGCGCGGCTAGTCGAGGATGACAAAAATTCGCCTTAACACCACACATTTATAACGATCTAGGTGGAGCTGGAGGGATGTAATGCTAAGAAAATGAGGGATTTTCGAGCGAAAACGGGTCAGGAAAGGTTGCAGGTGTATGTCTCGGAAGGTTGCAGTTTGGTGTACCCCATTTCCGATATGCTTCAGATGTCCGATACGCTTCATCAGCTTGTTGTGCGTTACCTGGTAAGGTCCTGCAACCGAAACTCGACGACAAGCTGAAGAGCCTCTTGCAAAAGTCAAAAGACCACCTGTTTCACACAGGTGGTTGTTACTTTTGACCTAACAACAACTGATCAATGTACTCACCGAGACCACCGACTTCAGGGCGGTGGAGTCTCAATGTTGACCTACAACACAAGTAGTAAAGGCTCGACGCGCCGCGCATTCAGTGGAGTTGTAGCGTTCACGTTCGTTCGCGGCGCGAAGAGTCTTGGGGATCGAGGTGGTAGGTTGAAATTAAGAGAACCCCCTGTATGAAACAGGTGGTCTTTCGACTTTCGCAAGAGGCTCTGAAGCGTATCGGACATTCAGCCTGTCGATCCAAAGCCGCCAGCGCCGCGAGCTGTTTCACTCAACTCATCGGACCACGCAGCTGTTGGTGTGGCGATCTTCTCGATGATCAGTTGACAGATCTTACTGCCGGCAGGAAGCGAGATTGTTGACTCACCTGTGTTGTAGAGCGCGCACAAAAGCTCACCTCGATAGTCTGAATCGATCACGCCTGCGAGCACATCCAGACCATGCTTGACTGCGAGACCTGACCGTGGCGCGACTCGTCCGTAAAAGCCTTCAGGGATAGCAACAGAAAGTCCCGTCCGCGCGAGACATCTTTCAAGTGGTCCAATATTTAGATCTTCGATTGAAAAAATATCGAGGCCCGCTGAAGAAGAACTCCCGCGCGTTGGAAGTGTGGCGGCCGGATCAAGCTGCTTGAAGTAAAGAACGTCCATAGTTGTGATGGTGTCGATACGGTACAAGTAATTCGTGTCTTTGATTGATAGGCAAATAGCACCAACGGACACTTCTTGGATGGTGCATGCCCTTTCTAAACTACGCTCAACTACAGAACGGGAGCGAAGCGACCGATTGGAAGTTGCGTTGAGCGCTTCCGTCAGTTGAAACCGGTCGCTTCGCTCCCGTTCTGTAGTTCAGGATTTCCGTCATAATTAATCGCGAGCGTGTGACTCTCTTCCAGGTATCGGTTGTAGGTCGGACTTGAACCATCCCCGACTGCCGTCGGGGGTATTAGAGCAAGTGCGACTACATCTTCGGCAGCGTAACGCCACGCTGACCCTGGTACTTGCCACCGCGATCCTTGTATGACGTCTCACACTCCTCGTCCGACTCAAAGAAGATCACCTGGGCTACACCTTCGTTCGCGTAGATCTTCGCAGGCAACGGAGTGGTATTTGAAAACTCGAGTGTGACGTAGCCTTCCCACTCCGGCTCAAATGGTGTCACGTTCACAAGGATGCCACAGCGAGCGTAGGTACTTTTACCTAAACAAACAGTGAGAACATTGCGCGGAATGCGGAAGTACTCAACCGTACGTGCGAGTGCGAAACTGTTTGGTGGAATGATGACCGAACTGCCTTTGATGTCGACGAAGTTCTTCTCGTCAAACTCTTTGGGATCGACAATGGTGCTGTTGATGTTCGTGAAGAGTTTGAATTCATCGGCACAACGAATGTCATACCCGTAACTGGAAGTTCCGTACGAAACGATCCGCCTGCCGTCGACTTCCTTCACCTGCCCCGGCTCAAACGGATCGATCATTCGATACTCTTCCGCCATTTTGCGGATCCACTTATCTGATTTGATACTCATTTATGATTTGCTTGTTGTTGGATTGGCTGAGCGGCACAGAATACAGGCGGCGGAAACTAATTACAACCGACTTAAATCATGGGAGTTGATTTACTTTCAAGTCTCTGCGCAACCTCAGCGTCCTCTTGCTCGGCGGTTATGGTTGAAACGGTGACCGCAAGAGACGCAGAGGACGCTGAGGTTGCGCAGAGACTTGAACATTAACGCGAACTACAACTAGTTCCGCAGCGCAGGTTTCACAGATACACGTAGATCAGCAAAAACGATTTGGCTTTAACTTGTTTCTGATCTGTGTTTATCTGAGAGAATCTGCGGCTAATCTCTTCCGACTCAGCTACCAGACTTCACGAAATTCAGTGTGCCATCACCGACAGTGAATTTGAAGAAGGCTCCACCGGCGCCTGCGCGCGCGCGCACGACTTTTTCTGTTATCCCTGGTTTCTGACGCGTCTCGAGCTGACCAAAGTTATCGACGATCTTTCCCGTACGAAGAATGTCTGCGTCGATGTCGCCGTTAAATCCGGGCGGCAGTTCGACGTTCAGCACACCCGAAGCAATACGAATGTCAGCACCGCCACCTCGCCAACTGCGAACGGGGACGACAAAGCGAACATTACCGGCAGTGACCGTCGCGGAAACTACACCCCCACCCAGGGTCAGAAGTGTTTCACTCTCGATTGCGCTCAAGCGCAGCGCACCCTCGAAGGCCGAGACATTAACTGGACCATGCCCGGCATTAATCTCGACGTCGGTGATAGCAGGGACTTTGATTTTGTAGTCGATCCTCCACGGCAGGTTGAGCAGATTCTTTGGAAAGTTCTTCGCCGTTTTTTTCATGTAGAGACGATCGTGAGTGCCGATCGTAAGAATGCTGATGTGGTTAGTGTCGTCATCGAACGAGAAGTTGTTGACTGCCGCGAGTCGATCCAGGTCGGCTTCAGTTTCAGCCTTTAACTCGATGTCGGCAACGACTTCGACTTCGCTACGCGACCAACCTTCGACCGTCACTGAACCTTTCGGTGCGCCGATGATCGTAACGGTGCCGCCGTACGCGAACCTTCGAACCTCTCGACGCGTCGCAGTGCGAGTCAGAAAGACAGGTGCAATTGCCGGCGCCTTATTTTTTTGTAGTGCGAGAAGAGGAGAAGTGGATAAAAGAGTAAGTGCGAGTAGCGGCCAGATAAGGAAACGCTTCAATAGAATGATCCTCCGCTGCGAAGATACCATAAAAGAGATTTCGGATTTGCGGATTTCGGATTTCGGATTTCGTTTCTTAAAATTGCTCGTCAAACCCGCCTTTAGAAAATCGAAGCCGGTACTAATCGAAGCATGTAGTGCTGGGGCGTTTCAGAATCCGAAATCCGAAATCCGAAATCCGAAATCGAATGTGGCTAGGAAGGTTATCTACGGAGAAACGTGATAGCGCCGCTGAAGTTCGTCACTGAAACAGAAGATCGTCCATCACCGACGTCGCCGACGTAGCGCCGGCCGTCCTGCGTCCTGAAGTTGTTGTTCCAGAACTGGCCGAGGGACACCTTCTTGGCTGCTGAGGCTACAACCAAACGAAACGCGGAGTCTCCGGGGATGCGAATAGAGATGTCGCCCTTGTTGGATTTGAATTCGTAAGTACCGCCGCTCGAAAACGCGCCGTCAAACGTGATGTTTCCGATCGTGTTCTGGGCGATGACCTGGGAGGCGGTAATGTTGGTTAATTCAATGTCGCCTTCAGTCGAAACATGCGCACGCACCGAACCGCCGCGCAGGTTAATCACCGAAATGTTACCGCGCTTGGTTTCGAGATCAACCGAAGCATCAAAGGGGACTTGTAGTTTGAAGTTAACATCGCCGACATCGCCACGTCCACGATTGTCGCCCATCACGTCGATCACCAAAGTTTGATCCATCTGGCGCGGATTGACTAGGGCTTTTGGCGAGTCCATCGTGGCCGTCAAACGCACCTCGGGTTTATCCCAACTCTCAACAGTGATAGTGCCGAAGATATTCTTCAGTTCGATATGAACTTTCTTGCCGGCGGGGAAGCGCTTGGAGAGAGTTTGAGGCGACTGCCCGCTGGCGACGGCGGGTACTAGAAAAAGAGCCACGACTACCAAAACCGGCAGGAGGCTCTTAATTTTATGACATGAGAAGTGAATCTTCATTTGGGGCTCTGCAAAAACAAATTCCTTTTGCCTGGGAATTTCTAAAGATCCGAGAACTCCTTCAACAGCGCAAGCTTGTCGTTCAACGCCTCGTTCAGCATCTGCTCGGAAACTTCGTCGTGCGGATTTCGATTCAACTCATTCATTGAATCACTCACTGCCTGATCGATCACTCGCATGTTGCGGTCGAACGTCGCACGCATACCCGAACTCCAACGCGCTTTGTTCAGCTCGATGCGTTGGTTCCAGTAGTTGATCACTTGCTGCCTTTGCCACACGCGATCGGTGATACTCGCATTAGTGACATCACCAACACGATCCGCGATCACTGGGGTCGTTGTTTGCCAGCGGCGTAAGCCGACCACAGTGACCAGCGACACCAACAAAACGATTCCCACAGCCAACGACGCCAGTTGCGGGAACGAAAGTTCCCAAGAGCGTGACCACCACGATTTTTCTCGCGGCGTTTCATTAATTACCGGGACTACCGGCGCGGCACTCCACATTTCAGCCTCGATGACGTTCCGAATGCCCACCCAAAGGGCTCTTTCATTCGGTGGCGCCTCATACTCGCCACGGTGTGCGTGGCAGTAACTCAGAATCGACGTCAGGTCTTGGCGGACGCTGACACAATCCAGGCATTCATCGAGGTGAGTTTTCAGAGTTGACTCGTCGGCCCCGCTCAGCGTTCCATCAATAAGGTCGCCGATCAGTTCCTGACATCTCTCGCAGTTCATTGCTTACCACCCTCGTTTTGCCGGTCTGGCAAGGCTTACGGTGCGTATGCCTTCGGGCAAAACACTTTCAGGTTTTTCGTCAATCAAGGGGAGACTGCGCAAATCCATCCGTAATTTTCCCAGGTCTACAGTCTTCGAGGCTATTCACTTGCTTTCTGTTGCCTGAGCAAGCCGCGCAATTTCATCCTGGCTTTGTGTAATTGCGACTTCGAAGTGCCAACCGAACACCCCAACATTCGGGCGATCTCTTCGTGTTCGTGCCCTTCAATGTCGTGAAGAGTAAACACCGTTCGATAACCGGGCGGCAACTGAGCAATGGCCTTGTCCAGGGCGATCCGGTCGACCACCGGCATAGCATTGGGGTTTTCCGTTCCTTTTACGATTTGTACTGGGGTTTCTCCGTCTTCCGTTGTCTGTTCCATCCGCACGCCGCGCTTGCGAAAGTGCATCAGGACTTGATTTACCGTCAGACGGTGCAGCCAGGTCGTAAAGGCTGATTCGCCTCGGAAACTGCCAATCTTTCTAAAGAGCTGTATGAAGACCTCCTGAGCGAGGTCCTCAGCCTCCGAGACATTGCCCGTCATTCGCAGACAGAGCGAATAAACCCGACGATTATGGCGCTGGTATAGCTCCTCGAAAGCTCCCATATCGCCCTGGGCGGCCTTCTGAGCCAGCTCATAGTCTGTCGATTGCGGTTTCTCGGTATCGGCTGCAGTCACGTGTTCATCTGCTCGGGCAAGTGGGAAATCTCCCAAAACTTGTGCGGCACGATTATCACGCTTCTGCTCTTTCAAGGGAGCGGCACCAGCTCGTGTCTCCGCGTGGGGATTGCGGTAGGTGGTAGCAGGTACCCTCAACGCGGCTGTGATGCACCGCTTCGAGCGCGTCGTTGCCTTACCCGACCCTAAAATGTTGATTTCACCCAGCCGAATCAACAGCTTGGAAGCAGCCCGATATGTTCCAGGACGCCTGAGAGACGTGACTTCGGCACACTGCTCTCAGACGGGGCTTTCCTAAATCTCTATTGTGCGGCTGGCTTTTAAGATACGAGGAGAACTGCAAGCTGACAAGCTCTAATCCGCCGGTCGCTACTTAGAAACTCTGTTCACGGCGCTCCTAAGGCGCTCGAATCTAACGGCAACGCGACTTCGCCCAATTCGTCAACGCATAAACGACTCCATTAAAGTTATTATTCTTGTCCATCGCTTCGAGACTCGCATCTGCCAACAACTTGGTGTCGCAGTATCCTTTGATCTGATCATCCGTCGTTGGCGACCATGTAACTTTGGCAACGTACACCTTGCGGTCTGTAACCCCCGCCGCTTTCATTTTCGACCATAGCGATCTCGCGTTGGATGCGTATCCTCGTCTAAGCGCCACAATCGCCAATCTATTGTACGCGTCTGCCAAGTAGGCTCCCTTTGGATATTTTCCGATATATCTATACAGCTCGTCCTCCGCCAGATTGAAAGAGTTCCAATCTTGAACCTTGCTCCGCTGTTCCAGAATGAAAAATTTCACTTGATAGTAAGATCCCAGAAAAAACTGCGCTGACTCTGCTTCGACAGATTTTGGATATTTTCTTAACAGCTCGCGATATAGATCTGCAGCTCGATCACTTGTGTCGTCAGCAGCCTGGTATCGGCTTCCATCTTTGAGGAGCTTCGACGCGCTCTGAACCTCCCTTTTGTCTGGTAAATAAATCAAAGGCATCAACAGGAAAGTCGTACCTAGTAGACACTTCAACGCGCGGCCTGAACGACATGGATATTTAGGCGTAGACATCGAACCCTCCCACATTGAGTTCCGAAACTAAGTATCTTTATCTGGTTTATCTGGCCTCGCTCCCTCGCTTGGTGGTGACTTGGATGACGGCCCAGTTGCCGCGGGAAGTCTTAAGTACGCATAGAGGATCGGCAGACCAGCCACCGTGGCTACTAACGCGGTGAGGAAGAGCGGTGCAGGATCCCAAGCCGAATATGATGTTTGATCGCTCCAAGCAGTGATTTTGATGTTGGCAAATAACGCGATGAGACATACAAGAATGCCAGAAGAGAACGTGGTGGCGGCAAAAACTATTCGCTCTTTGCGAGTAATTATCCCGGCACGTTCGAGCCTTTTCAGATCGATTCGAACCAGCGTCCCGACCACGGCGCCCAAAATCAAAAACATGACGACTACCAGAATATTGGGTCTGATTTGTACATTTGCCGTTGTTTCTGTCGACAGGGGACGACCATACTCATCCTTGAAGTCAATCCTTAATGAAAACTGCGGCTTTCCAAATCCGCTGAGCACGCGTCGAACATTGATGCCGTTGGCTTTGGTAGCGAGCTTCAGATCTAACGGCGCCGAATTAACGTTAACTTCTTTCGGATATTCTCCAACAGGTTTGTCCTCCAGAACGTCGTCAGAGGAGATGGAAATATTCGAGATTGTGAGCTTGTAAGGAAGTCTGTTCCGGACCTCAAGTTGAAGGGCAGAACATTGAGAACCTGCCCAGCAATCGATCAACGACTGAGCCTTTTGCGTTACCGAAACCGAAGCGGCAGACGGAGCGAGGATTGGTAAACTAAAGTCAACGTCGCTCGCTTGATTACCCGAAACTATTTCAAGACTAAGCGGATACTTTTCGGAACGTGCTTGGCTTGTGACGCTGATTGGTACTTTGAACTCAACAAACGTGCTCTGGTTACCCCAGTTTCTCTCTTGTCCTGGTGTTGCTGTTCCGGGAATTTCCAGACCTGGATGGTCGTCTGGATACATTCGTTTTATGTTAATACCTGTGAGGTTCCGGCCCCCTCTCTTGCCATAACTAGCGATCAAAAGATTGGAATGGTTCGCACCTCCGTTGGCGTTCGGTTCCAATGCATTTGCATCAAATCTAAAGCACAGCCAGAATTCACGGTCTCCTACGTAACCCTGCCCTCTTGTAGCGGCGTCTTGCCGGCACGGCACTTCTGCAACCCAAGGTTCGTCTTGTAAATCCTCCGGATGTCGCTCTTGTCCGAAGGTGAGTTGAACCGTTAGGAGCAAAACAATCGCGATGAGTGGATATTTCAATAACGCGTATCTCATGGGAGCCTCGATGTGTTTGAAAACGTTCGTTCGTCGTAACGGCTGATAGGCGAGTGTGCAATCTAGCAGAGGCTCGTGAGAGGTCAGCCACAATTTATGAGATCGGCACAGTAGTGCTGTCCGAACTTCACGTCAATGATTAACGCGTGGGTTAGATATTTGCGTTATGTCGCAGTAGCAGCGACTTGCGACTCTTCGATTATCTCCAACCCCGTATCTCGCTTCAAAGATTCGAGGATTACGTCCTCGTTTCGATAGACAAAACCATCACGCTCGGCTAGGAGCTCATTGAGAAACTGTTCCCGGTACTGCTCGACGATCTCGGGCGTCCATTTGTTCTCACGACCGTCGGAGAACGAATACGAGAGATCCTCAACCACGTTGAGCAGGAACTCGTTGCTGGTCTTTGTGATCTTTCGCAGTCGGTCTTTGTACTCCGCCATGCCGGGTAGAGTTGGGAAGAGCCGCTCCATGGTCGCGACTTCGTGCCATGCCCAACCAAGCTGAGAGGTGACGGCTTTCAAGCCGTGTATCCACCCGGTGAGACTGACGAGTTCGGTAAGTTGGTTGTAAAACTCGCCAATCTTCGGATCGAGAAAGTCATAATCGGGACTGCAAACATCTCCGCGCAAACGCCCGGTTCGCAGGAGTTCGTCATAAATCGGCGTCCCGTGATACGGGAGCATCCTGCAGAACGTTACCGGCAGACAGCCATCGTTGAGGATGTTCCGCAGGAAGGTGACATTCTCACGGATTGATTCAAACGTGCTCGACGGATCAAGAAGCATGAATCCATATTCGAACATCAGGCCGATGTCTTTCAGTAAGTTCACGGCCCGGTAGTTCTGCTCGACAGTGATCTGCTTGTGCAGTGTTTCGAGACCTTGCTCGCTACCCGATTCAAGTCCCATGTAAACGAGATAAAGGCCGGCATCGCGCATGCGGATGAACAACTCGCGCTCAACCGCATCCGCGCGACAATTCATTTTCCAGATGACCTTGCCCGGCAATTCCGCTCGATGCAGCTCGTCGACGAATTCATTTGCCCAACGCCGCCACACCTGACCGAATAACGGAAAGTCGTCGTCCTGGAAAAGGAAAATCGTGATTCCCTCTTCTTCGTACAACATCTTCATCTCGCGAACGACTTCCGCCGGTTTGCGTGTGCGAACGATGCGACCTGGCGCCGCTCGATAGAAAGTATGGATGGAACAAAACGAACACGTGCGAGAACAGCCGCGACTGGCGAGAATCGGCATGATGCTGCGACCTAAAACCATTTCGGGTTCGTAGTCGCGATCCGGATACGGCAATTGATCCAACTCATCGAGCAGAGCGCGGGCGGTTGTCGTTTTCACACCATCATCAGCGCGGAAGGCTAGCCCGTGAATTTCATGCCAGTCTTGGCCTGCGCTTACAGCGTCCACCAATTCGAGCAGCGTGATCTCACCTTCAAAGCGCACGATGCTGTCCAATTCGGGGACGAGGTCGAGTGTTTCTTCGTAGCTTAGGCTGGGAAAATGTCCGCCCATGGTGAAGTGAGCATCGATACCGTTAGCGCGCAGTAGATATAAGAGAGCGGCATATCGATCGATGAAGAATTGGAAAATTAAGGAGAAGCCGATGAGCACTGGCTTCACATCGAGCGCGACTTTCAGAATCTTCTCTGGCTCCTGCTCAATGTCGACTACATGAACGGAGTAACCATACTGGCGGAGCACAGCCGCCAAATAACCGAGACCAAGATTTCCCTGGTTCTGAAACCCGACGAGCATCACCGGACGCGAAGTGTCGCGCTCGTCGATTGCCATCGCCGGCGTTTGCAACACTCGAAGAGAGATTGGCTCGCGCATATTTGCTCCTTATCGTCGTGAATCGTGAATCGTGAATAGTAAATCGTAAGCGGCGATTACTGTTCGCTATTCACTATTTACTATTCACGATTCACGTCCTCAGCATCTCTGTGTTCAACGGAGAAACACAGAGACACTGAGCACGCAAACAATCCGAAGGCCCCGAATCAGGCGGTCATTTGAAAACAAAGCGTCCTGAGATGGGAGCCGACAGGCACGCAGAGGTTTAAGCCTCAGCGTTGGCCCTTTGCAAGAATCTCTTTTACACGTGCTTGAAAGTCGCGCTTCGCGGCGTTTAGCTCCTGAATAACGGCGCGGTCCAGTAACTTAAAGAATGGCGGAGGCGGGTCCTTTATCCATCTGGGATCGAATTTCAGAACGAGGGCCTTCTTCGCAGCTCTTTTTTTCGTTGTTGGCATATTGATCTCCTGTGGATGAATTGACGGATCATTGGTGGACAGACGTCTGTCCCGAAACCGTAAAGCAGAGTTCGGGGGAATTGAAAAAGCTGAGTCAGGCGAGTGTGTGCGCGAGGCTCGTGAGAACTCAGCTGTTCAAGGAAACGAATCGGACGATAAGCGTGATCGAAATCGATGTCAACAAATTTTTGATTTGAGTCTGAAGATCAAGACTGTCGCAAGTACACCCAACGATCAAAGAATTGCTTCAAACTCACGTTGCTCGCTGCTTCCATTTCCTTCTGAAAGTCTGAAGTGACTACTGACTTGCCGAAATATTTCTTCGTGTATCGACGAATGCCATTCCAAAAGTCACGCTCACCCATCTCCTGTCGCAACAGATGGATCACATATGCCCCTTTGTCATAAACAAGAGTTCGATCCTCACGGGTCGGGCTGTTCCAGTCAGGAAAGACGAGCGAGCGATCTTTGCCGGCGTCGTGAACTTTTTCGTAGTTCGCTCGATACTCTGCCACGTCTTTCATGTACTCTTCGCGGCCGAAGCGTCGTTCCTTATAGGCTGAAGCCATGAACGACGCGATGCCTTCGTTCAACCAGAAATGCGTCCAGTCGCGATTCGTCACCATATTGCCCCACCATTGATGCGCGAGTTCGTGAGCGCCTAACCAAATCGCGCGTTCGTTTGCCAACACATCGCGCCCATAAGTTTCGCGCAAAGCCGTGAAGCTGCTCATCTCCTGTTCGACGCCGCCTGCCGCCAACACCTGCGTGTAGACCGGATCTGTATACCTGACGCCGGCGCGCTCTTCATAGAAATCGATCATGTCCGCGGTGTCGCGAAAAATACGGCGCAACTCGTCGTCAGTGTATTGTTCAGACAGGTAACGAAGTTCGACATGACCGTGGCGCTCGGAAACTGTTCTGAACTTGCCGACGCTGAAACCAAAGACATAAGTTGGGTTTGTTGCATCCTGTTGCCACTCCCAGGAAATCTTCTTGTTAGGCAACTGACGCTTGTTAGCGAGCCGTCCATTGGCAACACCGGTGAGGTTCGCCGGCAGAATCAGATCGAAGCTGAATGTGGCGCGATCATCCGGCTCATCAACAC
>DATJKB010000595.1:0-7331 GCA_035491875.1 Pyrinomonadaceae bacterium
AGGCATTCCTGACGCGCGCGAGCGGGCCGACAATTACCCGCACGAATTTTCCGGCGGCATGCGCCAGCGCGTGATGATCGCCATGGCGTTGTCGTGCGAGCCGGAGTTGATAATTGCGGATGAACCAACAACTGCGCTGGACGTAACCATCCAGGCGCAGATTCTCGAACTAATAAAGCGACTGAAGCAAGAAACCGGGACGAGCGTGATACTGATTACTCACGATCTCGGTGTAGTTGCGGGAATGGCTGACCATGTGATCGTGATGTATGCCGGAAAGATTTTCGAACAGGCGCGCACGACTGAACTCTTTTCTACGCCCGGCAATCCATACACAAAGGGTTTGCTACGCTCGGTACCCGACCCATCCGCGGAGCAGGGAAAGCTCTACCAGATCCCTGGACTGCCTCCTGATGTTGCGCATCTTGGACCGGGTTGTCCTTTCGCTCCTCGTTGTGATCGTGCTGAAGAGATCTGTCATCGAGAGTTTCCGCCGTTTGTTCAGCTGAACGCGGATCACTGTTCGTTGTGCCACTTCGCTAAAGAGGTGTTTGCGGAATCAGGAGGAAAAATGTCCGATACGCTTTAGAAATCTCTGATCAAGTGACCGAGCTATTCAGTACCATTCGCGGTAGCGGATGGTCACGAGTCAAGGTAATGAGCATATTTTTCGGGCCATCCGCTACCGCGAATGGTACTGAATAGCCGACAAACTGAAGTGTATCGAATTAAAAAATGAGCACTCACGAATCAATTGCGAATCCAGCAGTGCCGTTACCGAGATCGGTAGATGAGGAACCACTCATCGCGATCCGGGATCTGAAGGTCCACTTTGATCTCGGCGGCGGTGGATTCGTCGACAAGCTCATCGGCAGCAACGCCGAGAAACGTGTAGTCAAAGCAGTTGATGGAGTGACTCTCGATATCTATCCGCGCGAAACACTCGGACTTGTTGGTGAATCTGGATGTGGCAAGTCGACTCTCGGACGCGCAATACTTCATTTGATCCCACCAACTGAAGGCGAAGTTATTTATCGAGGGCAAGACCTCGCACACCTTTCGGGCAAAAAACTGCGCGAACAGCGCAGGCATCTACAGATCATTTTTCAGGATCCCTACGCGTCATTGAACCCTCGCATGACTGTGGGTCAAATCGTCGGTGAGCCACTGGACACTTTTCGCCTGGCACGAGGCAAACAAGCAGACCAACGCGTGCAAGAACTACTCGAGACAGTCGGCCTTAGTAAGCGCTTTATTAAAAGATACCCACATGAGTTTTCGGGTGGGCAGCGACAGCGAATCGGAATTGCGCGTGCACTCGCCGTTGATCCTGATTTCATCGTTGCAGACGAACCAATCTCAGCGCTCGACGTTTCTATTCAAGCGCAGATCATGAATCTGCTTGAGAGACTCCAGCGAGACAAGCACCTGACCTATTTATTTATCTCGCATGATTTGAGAGCAATCCGGCACGTATCGGATCGCGTTGCGGTGATGTATCTCGGCAAGTTGGTCGAGTTGGCGGACGCGAAGGCGATCTACGCTGAACCTTTGATGCCTTACACTAAGGCACTTATTTCGGCGGTACCGGTGCCTGATCCTGAGATTGAGGCGAATCGACAACGGATGGTGCTGGAAGGTGACGTTCCTTCACCGATTAATCCACCGACTGGTTGTCGCTTTCACACGCGTTGCCCATACATGATCGAGGCCTGTAAAGAAGTGGTGCCTCAGTTGGTCCAGATCAAACCAAATCATCTCGCAGCATGCATCCGCATTAGCCCTGACCAGCCAAATATCGAACACGTTTCTCCTGGCGCTGCTCCCGGCTTGGAGGCAGGGCAGCATTCATAGTATCCTGCCGCACTTTAACCCCTACGACTTAGAAAAACCCGCCTCATTCGACATTTACCAATAAGGTAGATCCCTATCGTTTTTTTAGCTTGAGGTAAATAACCAAACGAGCTTGGTTAAGTAGTTGTAAGGCTTGAGTTTGAAACTTATACTGAGGCGCATAAACGGCGCAACCGATTTGCGGTTCTACTGAATTGCAAATCCTCAACGTCGCCCAGAGCGCTGACTTCATACTCTTGTCTGCTTCAAAAGTTGGATGGCGAAGAAATCCCCCAAATCAGGTCCACCAATTGTTCAGGAACATGCGGAAGACGCCCCTGTAGGTTGGAAAGAAACCCAGGAAGTGTTGGCAGCGGGAGCCGGACTGTCACTACTGTTGGTGGAGGGCCGGCAGCCGCCGGCTATCGCCGTATCAAACAACAACTCGATTTGCGAAGCCTTTCAATCCTCACCTGATCACGTAAAGCTATGCGACCCATACTGCGGCGATGCGCACCGGAAAGCCATGAGTGCAGGGACCATGGTCGAATACAAGTGCCACGCAGGCCTGCAATGCTTCACTCAACCAGTGACGATCGGAAGCGAGCGTAATCTGGCTGTCATTGGAGGACGCGCGTTTGTGAAAAGCGCCGACTATCAAAGTTTGATTGAGCGTTTACGCGCAGGAGATCTTCAGGAGTTGGGCTCGGACGACATTTTTAGGAATATCGTTTTTGGCGATGCTGACCGTTTGCATGATCTGTCGGCCCGCGTAGACAAGGCGGCCAGCAAGATCAAAGCAAAACGGTTAAATGGTGCGAGGTCGGAGATAAATGAGGCTGTTGAGAGTGGGCCTGTCGAAAAGCAGGACGCATTGGAGCTGGAGGTTGCTCGATTGAGGAGTGAATTGGAGTACAGATCACGATTTGCCGATTCACTCCAGCATTTTCTTGAAAGGATAAGTTCAGACGATCCGACAAAAACCTACCAATCAATTCTCGCGAACTCTAAAGAGCTGCTGCAGGCAGAACGTGCTTCGCTAATGATCTTTGACGAAAGCGCGAAACAACTAATCGTGAAAGCGGCGGTTGGCTTCGCCGATGACCCGGCGACGGTTGGACGTCTCGGTATCGGTGAATCTGTCTCCGGCGAGGTGTTGGAAACAGGCAGAGCATTGATGGTTCAGGATCTTGAAGCCGAGGGAAGAACGCCAGCGCCGTTGGAACGACTCTACAAAACTAAATCGTTCATAAGTTATCCAATCGCGATCGGCAGCCGCAAGATCGGAGTATTGAACGTTACCGACAAATCGGGCGGCGGGACATACGACGAAGTCGATCTGAGTCTGCTTGAGATCATTGGACCTCAAGTAGCTCTTGCATTGGAACGCGCAGAGTGGCAGGAGCGGGCGACGGAGTTTCAGTTGATGTCGATAACAGATCCGCTCACAACTTTGCCGAACAGGCGCTACTTGGAAGAGCGTTTGTCGGAAGAACTGAACCGTTCGAAGCGTTATGAGTATCCAATGAGCTTTTTGATGATCGACATCGATGATTTCAAGGCTTATAACGACAACAACGGTCACCAGGCGGGCGACCTGGCGTTGCAGATAACCGCCCACTGCCTCAAGGCAGCACTTCGCTCAGCCGACGTAGCGTCGCGTTATGGCGGAGAAGAGTTCTGCATTCTCCTACCACAAACATCCATCGACGAAGCCGGAGCGATTGCTGATCGCATCCGGCACCGTGTAGCTACAACACACTATCCCCATGGAAAGTCTCAGCCGTTGGGAAGCTTAACGCTCAGCATCGGTGTGGCAACGTTCTCATCAATCGTCAATACCGCGGAGACGATCGTGGCGGCGGCCGATCGCGCGCTCTATCAGGCAAAAGCCGAGGGGAAGAATCGCATCGTGTTTTATCGCGATTAGTTGAAGCGCTGAATTGATGAATGGATCTAGTTCAAAAGAAGGAGTGCGTCGCGTTCTCGGAAGCGTGAAGCGTCACGAGTTTGTCGGTCGCTCGACGGAACTGGAGAGGGTGGTCGCTCAAGCTTCGGACAAGTACAACGGCCGCGGGTTGTTACTCTTGATGGAGCCTGCGGCGGGCGTGTCGGAGTTGCTGCGTCAGGCGTACGACGAGATCTTCAATCTGCATTCAGATGTTGTTCCGATCTATTTTGCGTTTACCAGGAATGAGACCACGGCCGTTGCTGCAGCGATCGAGTTCCTAAACTCCTTTCTGCAACAATACATCGCTCACCGGCGCAACGATCCGGAGTTATGCCACCTGGCGCTGACGCTTCAGGATCTGCTGGAGCTGGCACCGCCTGATGATTTTGACTGGATCCGGCAGTTGGTCGAAGCCTACGAGCGGCAGCGGTTTAGTAAGGACGACAAAGCACTGGTCCGTTTTTGCCTCGGCGCTCCGCAGAGAATTCCAGAGGCGTTCGGTCGCCCCTTTGTAATGCTCGACGGTGCACAACTGGCCGAGCAACTGAATGGCTCGGTGGGTCTCGGAACAGAGATCCTTCATGTCTTCGATCGCTCAAACGTGGCTTACGTTCTCGCGGGTTTGCGCCGTCAGGTTCTTCAGTCAGCGTACAATGCAAGACTAGATTTTGAGACTCTTGATCTCCTGCGACTCGAACAGTTGAGCGTCGCCGAAGCGCGGTTGCTCGTCGAACAATTGGGTCAACGACAACACGTTGCTGTGAGCGAAGAGGCTAAGGATCTCCTGGTGCAGCAGTTTGGGTGCAGTGCGTTTTTCATCACTACATTTTTCCAGGCTGCGCGCGAGAAGCGCACCGCACTTATCTCCTATCTTGATTGTGAGCGTCTCTACATTGATGAACTACTCGGCGGCCGCATTCAGAATCACTTCGCTGACCTGTTGGAAGAAATAGCGCCGAGTAATGATTTGCGGCTCGCGCTGGTGCGTCTTCTCTGGGAATCTATCGCGGGCGATCAACGAGTCGCATCTTTCGAAGCTTGTCGCAGACGATTACATATCCAGGCTGATGAGATGGAGACCATTCTTCAACAGCTTCATATTCACGAGTTCGTAAACTGGGACGGCAGTGTGGTTGAATTCGCCGATGGACCACAGGCGTGGAAGGATTATCTAAAAACGCGCTACCGGCTGAATCTGATGAATGAACCACGTGCGCTTGTCGTAGCCGAGGCTTTAGCAGATGCCTTAAAGCGCGCGCCGCACACGATGGCCCGCCACTACCGGCAGGTTGCAAAGTACGAGTTGCGTGACCTTATTTCACGGTTCGATTGTCAAAGCGTTCCCACGGTGCTGCTCAACTATGCCGAGTTCAGTAAGCGCTGGAAAGGCGCGAGGCTTGAAGAAATAATGTCAGGGGTGGGAGCCGAAACCGAGATGCTGTCATTACCGCAGGTAGTAAATGTGGCGAGCGCTGCGTCGTTCAATAGCGATTTGCGTCAGGTTTGTGAGGAGCGTCGATGCCTGGTTGCCCACGCCTTTGACAGCGGGGTTTATGCAGATGCGAGAGAGATCGTATGGCTCGTCGCCGAGGTGGATTCGAAAACGGAGGTCCCGACCGAACTCGCAGAACTGTGGTGTGATCGTTTGGATCGCCTGGCGCTCACGGCAGGTTTTCGAAGGCATCAAGTCTGGTTGGTTTCGAGCGAAGGCTTCAATGAGGAAGCAGCCGCAACCCTGGCCCGTCGGGGCGCCTTTTTCTCCTGCCGACAACAGGTGGACCTATTATCTGACAGACTTGGGTCGACACCGGCGCCGACGATTCGCCCCCTTGACGACGCCAACGAGTTTCTCGTGGTGGTCCCAATGGGCGAGGACAACGAGCTTCTGGCGGCAAATACTGTGGAGCAAATTGCGCGTCGTTTGAGCTTTAGACCAGAGGCCATTAACCAGATAAAGACGGCCGTTGTGGAAGCCTGTATAAACGCGTCAGAGCACAGCTTCAGCCCCGACCGAAAAATTTATCAGCGTTTTCGCCTCGAAAGTGATAGATTAGTCATCACCATATCGAGCCGCGGCGTCGTACCCACTAACATCGGCGGTAACGTAGTACAGAACGAGAACACTGAACCTGCTGACGTCAGCGAGGAGCGACGTGGATGGGGCCTGAAGTTGATTAGAACTCTGATGGACGAAGTGGAGTTCGAGAGAGTCGACGAGGGCACGCGCTTAAGAATGACGAAGTACCTACGCAATAGTTCACCCTGAACCCGACGCGGCTTTATTTATTTTACCCTCATTCGAAGCGGAGGGAGCTTTCGAATGGAAACAACTAATACCACCATCAGGTCGCATTGTGTCGGCACGACGGCTGTCGTTTACGCAAGCGACTACCTTAATAAACTCACCGGTGAACAGATTGAACGCGAATGTCGCCGGCAACTCGACTCCGGCTGCCATGCTCTTATCATCGACTTTAGTGGCACCGAACTGGTAAACAGCATCGGCGTCTCAATCCTCCTTGGAATCATTGACGTGGCCGAGAGAAACGGCGCTGAAGTGGTTTTCTCCGACGTCAACAACCAGACACGTGCGCTGTTTGATATGCTCGGCTTAACTCGTCTTGTGGCCGTAGCGAACGACGAGGATGAAGCGCTCACCAACCTCTCCGTCAAGCAGCCTCCTCCTGTTGTTCACTAAGCCCCAGAACAAATGGATCAATCAAACCAGCAACTCATACACACTTTTGGCGCGCTTGCGGACTTAGGACAAGAAGTCGCGAACACTGGCGACTTCAATGACATGGTCCAAACTTCCATGCACCTGTTGCTTGGGACGTTGGCATTGCGTCGCGGGGCTGTTGTCGAATCTGGTGCAGCTGGGTCATTGGCTTGTGTCGCTGTTTGGGGGCTGGAGAAAACAGCGCTTGAAGCATTGGAAATTTGTGAAGAGGAAAAGGCGTCGCTAGTTGATACGAATTTAAGTAGCTTGTTGCTCAAGAATGGATCAGAAAACGGATTTGTTAGCCGCTATCGCGAAACGCTGGTAGCCAGCGGCATCGAACTCATTATTCCAATGGTGGTTCGCAGTCAGCTGACAGGTTTTGTTCTATTAGGGGAGAAAGCGACCGGAGCAGATTTTACGGCTGAAGACTTCGAGACTATTCGTGCGATGACTCGACACATCGGCGTCGGAATTCACACTCACCGACTGCTGGAACAGGTGGCCCAACGCGCTGAAGAGAATCGTCGCTTGTATGAAGACCTGCGGGCAATTTATCGCGACACGGTAAGAGCGTTTGCTGCGGCCATCGATATCAAAGACAAGTACACGCAAGGACATTCAGAACGCGTCGGGAAGTACAGCGAGATCATTGCGCGCGAGATGGGTTGGAGCGAAGACGAAGTTGAAGGGATTCAAATCGCCGGTTACCTGCACGACGTAGGCAAGCTCGTAGTTGATCGCGACATCATCAACGCTCCATATCACATCAATGCAAAGCAGTCGAGTGAGTTGAGCCGCCATCCGTCAGCAGGCTACGAGATACTG
>DATJKB010000596.1:0-10838 GCA_035491875.1 Pyrinomonadaceae bacterium
CAGCGATGTAAAGGGGTTCTGACATTGGTCCAACTGTAGGGCGACCTCCATATTATTCAGT
This sequence comes from Pyrinomonadaceae bacterium, assembly GCA_035491875.1. Classification (GTDB taxonomy): domain Bacteria; phylum Acidobacteriota; class Blastocatellia; order Pyrinomonadales; family Pyrinomonadaceae; genus PSRF01. The sequence goes on from DATJKB010000596.1 coordinate 62, forward strand.
ACCGTTCGCGGTAGCGGATGGCCAAGACTCAACGTTGGCAGTCGAGATACACTGACATTGCGTTTTGAGTCTTGGCCATCCGCTACCGCGAACGGTACTGAATAGGCGCGGACCGACCGCCCCTACAGTTTGCACGCTAGACGATTCCTGAAACCGCCGCACCTTTTATCTCGGGGCGCTCCTCCGCTTTGTGCTGTCGGTAGCCGCTGTGCCGATAAGCGCTGAACGGATCAATCGCGCCGCCAGCGCGCTCGCGCGCGACCGCGAGAATAGGAGCAACGTCCGTAGTGAATGCTTGTTTCAGAGTGGAGAGAGCCAGCAACGGATCGCAGTTATTCTGAGCTAATGTGAGCGCATCACGATCCACTAAGTGCGCCTGCACGTAAGCCCGCACCAACTCAACCGCGCTCATCATTAGCGATTCAATTGGATCTGTGACGTTGTGCGACTGGTCGAGCATGTAAGCGGGATTGAAGTTTGCAATTTTATTTAGCTCCGCATCGACAAGCTCGTTAAAAATCAGAAAGAGCTGGAATGGCTTAATCGAACCCGAGTCTAAATCATCGTCCCCATACTTGCTGTCGTTGAAGTGAAAGCCGGCTAATTTTCCAAATTGAATCAGCCGCGCGACGATCATCTCGATATTCACGTTCGGCGCATGATGACCTAGATCAACAAGACAGAACGCCTTAGGTCCAAGCTCTCGAGCGCAGTAGTAACTGGTTCCCCAATCGTTAATTACCGTCGAATAGAATGCGGGTTCATAAAACTTATGCTCGATGAACATGCGCCAATCATCAGGTAGCGCGTCGTAGATGTCGCGCATGCTTTCCAGATAGCGTTCGAGTGCATGCCGAAAATGCTGCTGACCCGGGAAGTTGCCGCCATCTCCGATCCAAACCGTGTGCGCCTTTGAACCGAGCATCTTTCCGATCTCGATGCATTCAAGGTTGTGGGCAACGGCCTGATCGCGGACAGCTTTATCCGGATGTGTAAGACTTCCGAATTTGTACGAGTGCCTTTGTCCCGGCTGATCCTGAAACGTGTTTGAGTTCATTGCATCGAAACTCAAGCCGCGTGCGGAGGCGAAATCTCGCAGCGTCTTCGGATCATCGGGTTTGTCCCAGGGAATATGTAGAGACACCGCCGGAGTGGAGCGAACCAACTTGAAAATCGTTGCGCAGTCTTCCAGCTTTTCGAAAATGTTGCGCGGCTCACCGATGTTGGGGAAGCGAGCGAAACGCGTGCCGCCAGTACCCACGCCCCACGACGGGACGGCAACGCGAAATTGCTGCGCTTTCGAGCAGAGGTCTTCAATATCAACATTCTGCCGCCGCAGTTTTTTCCCGAGGTGTTCGTAATCTTCTTCGACCCACTTACGCGCCTTTTGGTTTTGTGCGGCAATAAAGGAGTCGTCGATTTCAAAGTGTGCTGCCATAACCATTCACCTCAAGAAGCCATCCTGCAATCCGCCATCGACGGGAATTACGTGTCCGGTCGTCTTCGATAGGCGAGACGACAATAACAGGAAGACTGCCTCAGCCTGATCGTCCGGCTCGATAGGCGTTTGCGTCAGCGATCGCCTGGCATAGAACGTCGCCAACTTCTCGCGCAATTCATCTGTCGACTCGTTCTCCGAAAAAAGAATCTCGTATTTCGTTAGTGACGCGATAACACGATCGCGTGGAAACATTGAGCTGCCTTTCACGACCGTAGCAGGGGCAATAGCATTAACTCGAACAAGTGGCGCCATCTCCACGGCCAGCTCCCTGACCAAATGATTGGCTGCGGCCTTACTCGTGTCGTACGCGAGACTTCCCTTCTTCGCGACGACCGCGTTAGCGCTGGTGGTGAGCACGATATTCCCGCGCAGACCCTGCTGTTTGAAAATATTGTTTGCCTCGTCGGCGACGATGTAAGCGCCCGTGACGTTGATATCAAAAGTACGAGACCACAAACGGTCTTCGATGCGACCACTCTTGTCAGGCGGCACAAAAATACCTGCCGTTACCACAACAGCGTCGACGCCGCCGTATGCCAACATCACATCTTTGAACAGACGCGACACACTTTCGCGGTTGGTGATATCACAGCCAAGGGCGATAGCTGGACCACAGTTGCTGATACCCGTTCCGGCAACTCCGATTCCTGGACCATACTTGTCAATGATCTCTTGTGCTGTTTCTTTCGCGGTTGCTTCGTCCAGATCGACACAGACGATATGTGCACCTTCTCTCACTAACCTGTGGGCAGTCGCTTTGCCAATCCCAGCTCCAGCACCGATCACAATCACGATCTGTCGATCTAGCTCCTTCTCCGGCGGCATCCGTCGCAGCTTGGCCTCTTCCAACGGCCAGTACTCGATGTCGAATGCCTCCTGCTGGTCCATCGCTTCATAACGATCGATGGCTTCGGCGCCGCGCATGACTTCGATCGCACAATTATAGAACTCGGCCGTCACACGTGACTCGCTCTTATTTTTTCCCCACGCGATCATTCCCAGGCCAGGAATAAGAACGACAGTCGGATTAGGATCCCGCATCGCCGGCGAGTCGGGCCGCTTACACTTCTTGTAGTACAACTCGTAGTCTTTTCGATACTGAACGAGACCTTCCTTGATCGCTGCTTTCAGTTTTTCGACGTCACCGCTCGCCGGATCCCATTTGACAAAGAGCGGTTTGATTTTTGTTCGCAGGAAATGATCCGGGCAGGATGTACCTAATTCAGCGAGCCGAGGTCCGTCATTACTATTCACAAATCGCAGCATCTTGTCGTCGTCCTGAACTGTGCCGACAAAGCGCTTGTAAACCGAAACTTGCCCGCGAATGAATGGAATAATCTCCGCCTGCATCCGTTGCCGATCAACTTCCGAAAGAGTCTGGTACTTTTGTCCGCCGAAGGTTCGTTCTCCTCTGTCATGTGCTTCGATATAACTCGCCGCGCGGTCGACGATCTCCAGCGCTGTTTCGTAACAGCTCTTGTCGTCGTTATTCCAGGAACTCATGCCGTGATGACCGAGCACAATGCCCCTGGCGTTCGGGTTGTCTTCAATCAGCTGCTCGATTTTCAGGCCAATGTCGAACCCCGGTCGCTGCCAGGGGATGTAAATCACGTCGTCGCCGTAGATCTCCTTCGTCAGTTTTTCCTGATTCACCGAAGCAGCGATTGCGATTACCGCATTCGGGTGTAAATGATCCACATGCTTGTAAGGGACAAAGGTATGGAGTGGAGTGTCGATGGAACAGGCACGGGGATTCAGATTGAAGACGCAATGACTGTACATCGGATACATTGCATCTTCGATTGGTGTCTTTGGGCCTCTTTCGGGATTCTTCAGATAGCGAGCTTTCATCGCGCGCACTTTGTCGAGATACAACGCTGCAAAGCCATCGCGCTTCGCTGTGCGCAAATCGCCGCCCGAACCTTTCAACCACAAGACCTCGACGGAATCGCCGGTCAGTGGATCAGTTTCCATCAACTTCGAGGAAGTATTGCCGCCGCCGGTGTTGGTGAGCGTTAAGTCTTCGCCGAGTTTATTCGATCGATAAACAAGGCGATCGACGCCTTCGAGCTGGCTAACAGTTTCGTCCTGCCAGAGGTGCTTCACAAACCTGAAACTTTCTTTCTCTGCGTGGGAACTCATCAATTTCCTATCTTTTGGAGTGCGGCGGCCTGCCGCCGCTTTAGTATTCGATCGCGCGAAGCCGGTAATAAAGCGGCGCCGGGTCGCCGCACTCCAAAGAGATCTTTGTTGCCGCAAAGCAATGCGATTTGATAAAAGCCACAGGCACCGAAGCGAAACTTGGTGAGAAGAGCCGACAAACTTATGTGCACGTTGGCGCTGATCTTGCCAGTAAGTTCGTAACTGTACTGGATAGACGCGAATTGCGTCTAGCTCATTTCTGGCGCGCCAATCCTTCAATGATCCAACCACTGCGAAGAGCCGCACAAAGCGTCCGCATATGTGCGGTGATCTGTTTTCTTGTCTGCTGTACGTCTGTCGGGGCGTCTTCCGATGCAAACTTGATTCATCACACGTACGTCAAAGGTGACTTCAAACTCGTGCAACGCTCCGAGTTGGCAGACGTTGTCGTGTCGGTGAATGATTTCAAAGTCGTTCAGATCGCAGCTCAAAATTTGGCCGATGATATACGGCGCGTTACGGGAAAGAAGGCAGAGCTGCGAACCGATTTATCAAACGCTTCTCGCCATGCCGTGATTGTTGGCACGCTCGGCCAGAGTCCTTTGATTGACGAACTGGTTCACGCCGGGAAACTTCAGATCGATGAATTACGTGGGCAATGGGAGAGTTTCGTAATCACCACGGTGACGCATCCATTTCCCAACGTAGAGATGGGTTTGGTGATTATAGGTAGCGATCGGCGTGGGTCTGCTTACGGTGTTTTCGAACTGTCAGAAGCCATTGGTGTTTCGCCGTGGTATTGGTGGGCTGACGTTCCACCAACGCATTACTCAAATCTATTTGTCAGCGCTACGACACGGCGCGCAGGTCCACCATCAGTTCAATACCGCGGCATCTTTCTTAATGATGAAGACTATGGCTTGCAGCCCTGGGCAGCGAAGACTTTCGACCCGCAACTTGGTGACATCGGCCCGAAGACATACGCGCGCATCTTCGAACTGCTGCTGCGGCTCAAAGCAAACACGCTGTGGCCGGCGATGCACAGCTGCACAAAGGCATTCAATCTTTATCCTGATAATAAGCGGGTTGCAGAAGATTACGGGATAGTGGTGGGCTCTTCGCACGCTGAGCCAATGCTGCGCAACAACGTCACCGAATGGACCGACAAACCGGAGAATTATGACTACACCAAGAATCGCGCAGGTGTACTTCGTTATTGGGAAGAGCGCGTTGAGCAGAACGGCCGTTATGAGAATGTTTACACCATCGGAATGCGCGGCATTCATGATAGTCCGATTGTAGGACCAAAGACCCAAGGCGAGCGGATCCCAATCTTACAGAACATCTTCGCCGACCAACGATCGTTGCTGGAGAAACATGTCGACGCCGACGCTACCAGGGTGCCGCAGATCTTCTGTCCCTATAAGGAAGTGCTCGCCGACTATCGCAGCGGACTGAAAGTTCCCGACGACGTAACCATCGTTTTCCCCGACGACAACTTCGGCTACATCCGATACTTCCCAAGTGTTGAAGAACTGAAACGCAAGGGCGGCTTCGGCGTTTATTACCACGCATCTTACCTCGGCTCACCACTCTCATACCTTTGGCTGGACAGTACCCCACCGCCACTCATCTGGGAGGAGATGTCAAAAGCTTACGATCATGGGATGCGCAAATTCTGGATGCTTAACGTCGGCGATCTTAAGCCTGCCGAAATCAGTATCGAATTCTTCATGCAGATGGCTTGGGACATTTCTCGATGGAGACGTGAGAACCTGAGTCAGTTTCTGGTGCAATGGGCTACGGCGAAATTCGGAATTGGGAGGGCGGCTGAAATCGCCGCCGTCATGACCGACTACTATAACCTTGGCTTCGCACGAAGGCCTGAACACTTACAGTGGAACTTCGCAAACGAAAAACCAGGGCTCAGCAAGCTGACGTCTTTCGATTACGGCGATGAAGTGCAAAGGCGGCTTGATGCTTACGAGTCGCTGTTGACTCGCGCAAATCGGCTTTACGAACAAACCCCACAAGTGCAACGCGATGCACTTTATGAATTAGTTGTGTATCCAGTTCGTGGCGCCGCATTGGCGAATCGGCGTTACTTCGCTTATCAGAAGAGCACCGAATACCTGGCGCAAGGCCGCGCAAGCGCATCTGCCTGGGCACGAAAAGCCAACGATGCGGAAGCGCAGATGAACGCCGAAACCGATTATTACAACCAAAAACTAGCCGGCGGGAAATGGCGCCACATGATGTCGATCGAACCTCCCGCTGGTCAGTGGCAGAACATGCGCATGACCAGACCGGTCGCGCCAGCCGAACTGGCCCAAACAGTCGTGCCCGAGAAAGCAGGTTTGGGCGTGGCAATAGAAGGCCGCGCTTCGGCGTTAGGAGAAAATGAAACTGATCAATCACTGCCAGCGTTGAATCGATTCACTCGCGAGCCTCGCTTTATCGACGTGTTCAATACTGGTAAAGCACCTGCAACATGGACCGCGAAAAGTAGCAATAACTGGATCAAGCTGGACAATGTAAAAGGAAATTTAAGTCAGGATTCTCGTATTGTGGTGACGGTAGACTGGAACAATGCGCCGCGCGAAGAGAATGTTTCGGGTACAGTGGAAATTGTAGGCGCAGGGTCGACACGAATTGTGAGGGTGCCAATCTTCAACCCGAAGTTGCCGCCATTGCGCCTGCGTCCAGACTTTGTCGAAGTTAACCGAGTCGTATCGATCGAAGCTGAACATTTGAGTAAACAGATTGACCGTGGTGGACGTGGCTGGCGGATTATCGGCGGCCTCGGCCGTACCGGAGACTCCGTGACCGTCTTTCCGACAACCACCGCAAGCATCGACACGGCGCGGATTGTTTCTGATGCTCCAGTGCTTGAATACTCTTTGCAGATTTTTTCAGTGGGGAAGTATGTGATCACGTGTTATGTCGTCCCGACGCATCCGATCCAAGCCGGTCGCGCATTGCGATACGCAATTGGTTTTGATAATCAGCCACCTCAAGTTGTGACGGTAGGAGCAGACTTGGTTGTGCCATCGCGTCAATGGTCGTTGAATGTACTTAATGCCAGCGCGACGACGAATTCAATTCATGAAGTCACAGCAGCTGGACCGCACGTTTTGAAGCTGTACATGATTGATGCGGGAATAGTAGTCGATAAGATTGTGTTGGAGTCAGGCGGTCTGAGGCCGAGTTATCTTGGTCCACCAGAGACACGAAGGAGATTTTAGATGGTTCGCCGCGCCACTCTTCTGTGTCTTCTCTTAATCCTTCTCGCGCCGTCTGCATCGCAGGCGTATCCTCTACCGCTCGACGGCGTGTGGCGCTTTGAAATTGATCCGACCAATACTGGCGTGCAGGAGCAATGGTTCACCAGGCCGCTTCGCCGCATCATTCGTCTACCGGGCATCCTCCAGTCCCAAAACTACGGAAATGAGATAGGCACAGATACGCCGTGGGTGCTCTCGCTCTACGATCGCAATTGGTTTCTACGCGAAGACTACAAACCCTACACCGAACGCGGCAAAGTTAAAATTCCTTTTCTTTCACAGCCACAGCGGCACTACGTCGGCGCCGCATGGTACCAGCGCGACATCGACATTTCGCGATACCGCGATCCGCGCCGTTTTGTGCTTACGCTCGAACGGCCGCACTGGATGACTACAGTTTGGGTCGACGATCGAATGATCGGATCCGACAGGAGTCTCGTAGCGCCGCACGTCTATGATCTTGGTCCACTCTCCCCAGGTCGTCATCGCCTCACGATTCGCGTCGACAATAGCTTGCTAATGCCCTACCGACCCGATGCTCATAGTGTTTCTGATTCGCTCGGCGGAAGTTGGAACGGCATTGTCGGAAAGATTCAACTTGAAGATACAGGGCGGGTATGGATCGATGATGCGCAGGTGTTTCCCAATCTCGCCCAGCATTCGATGCTAATCAAACTACGTATTGGCAACGTAACGGGTCGCAGCGGGCAAGCGACACTAACTGCTGTTTGGCCCGACATTTCGATGGTACCGGTAACGTGGGATGAAAAAGGCGGCACCGTGGAAATCGAAGTCCCCATTCGCGAGGAGGCTGAAAAATGGGACGAGTTTCATCCAAAAAAATTGCCTCTTCGACTTTGGTTACGAGGAGCGGATTTTGAAGAGTACAAAGATCTGACCGTGGGCCTGCGCGATTTTCATGCTGAAGGAAATCAGTTCATCCTTAACGGCAGACCAATTAATTTTCGCGGCACACACAGCGGTGGCGATTTTCCGCTGACCGGTTATCCACCTACTGACGTCAAATCCTGGTTGGCGCTATTTGAGATCTGCAAGAAGTGGGGTCTCAACCACATGCGCTTTCATTCGTGGTGCCCACCTGAAGCGGCATTCGAAGCCGCCGACCAAATTGGATTCTACTTGCAGCCCGAACCCGGTATGTGGAACGAGATCAGTCCCGGCACGCCGATGGAGAAGATGCTTTATGAAGAAACCGATCGAATGATTCGGGCTTACGGCAATCATCCATCGTTCATGCTCATGTCGGCGAGTAATGAGCCGAAAGGAAAATGGCAAGAGTCGTTGTCGAAATGGGTGGAGCATTATCGCAAACAAGATCCACGTCGCCTCTACGCAAACGGCACTGGCCACACGGAACGAGAGCTTAAGAACATCACTGAAGGCACAGACTACCTGGCGGTCCAACGAATCAATCAACTTATGTTGCGACGCGAATCAGCCTGGTTCGGCGGCGACTTCGCCGAGTCGCTGCTGGAAATCCACATTCCCGTGATCTCGCATGAGGTGGGCCAGTGGGCTGCGTATCCTGACTACGATGTGATCAAGAAATTCAAAGGCTATTTGCTTCCGGGCAATTACGAGATCTTTCGAGACTCAATGGAGGCGCATGGACTGAAGGAGAAAGCTAAAGGATTCGCTCGCGCGTCGGGCCAGTTTCAGTTGAACTGCTACAAAGAAGAGATCGAAGCAAACCTGCGGACGCCTGGGCTGGGCGGGTTTCAATTGCTCGATCTTCATGACTACCTGGGACAAGGAACGGCGCTCGTCGGTCTGCTCGACGCTTTTTGGGAACAAAAGAGTTACGCAACCCCTGAGGCATTCAAAGACTTCTGCAATACGACTGTGCCTTTAGCGCGTTTGCCAAGGCGCATTTACACAAACGCCGAACAGCTCAACTCAGATGTCGAGCTGGCACACTTTGGAGCCGAACCGATGGAAGATGCCATTGCTATGTGGCGCATCGACGACAAGCCGCCTCAGCCGCTTGGTGGATCGGAACGACGCACTTTCCCAGTTGGCAAGAACATTCCACTCGGACACATTTCCTTCGATCTTTCGCGTGCAGCACTCGGTGAGCACAAGCTCATGGTGACGGTAGCACCGGCGAAGTTGTTCGATCCCCTAACTGGAAAGATTCGACCAGGTCCAGCGGCCGTAAGAGGTACGACATACTTTGAAAACGCGTGGAGTTTTTGGGTCTATCCCGTAAAGACGCCAGATGAGTTCCAGGGAAGTGACGACTGCCCGATCAGGCGTCCACCAGATATTTTCGTTACGCGTTCGTGGGATGAAGCCGAGAAAAAACTGGCTCGCGGCGGCAAGGTTTTGTTCGTGCCCCCCAATACAGATCTTGATTGGACGAGTCCGCCACTCGACACCGTGCCAGTCTTTTGGAATCGGCTGATGGGACCAGGCTGGGGCCGGATGCTCGGGCTTTACATCGATCGGGAAAAAATACAAACGAAGAATTACTCACTTGCCTTCTTTCCTTCCGACTCACATTTCGACTGGCAGTGGGCCCCAATTATTACGAATGTGCGCGCCGTGAATCTTGATCGACTCCCGCAAGAGTTGGAGCCGATGGTGTGGGCCATCGATGATTGGAATCGTAATTACAAGTTGGGCGTGATCTTCGAATGTGCAGTGGGAGATGGGAAGCTGCTGGTCTCTGCGATTGACGTAAGCAAGCCGGATGATCCAAACCTGCTCGCGCGTCAACTGAGATACTCGCTGATGAATTACATGGCGACGGAATGTTTTCAGCCGAACGTGCCAGTTTCTCCGGAGGAGATTCGGAGCTTGCTGTTTGATACTCAGATCATGAAAAGGCTCGGAGCGGTTGCGCAGATCGAGGGCGCTCCTGCGAATGCCGCGGTCGATGGGAATCCGAACACATTTGTGATTGCAGGCGAGCAGGGGCCACAACTCCGCGAACAAGTGGAACTCATTATCAGCTTGAATTCTCAGGTGGCGATATCAGGCGTCGTATTGATGCCGCGACAAAATCATCGGGAACACGAAGGCGAGATCAAGGAGTATGTTATCAGCGTTAGCGACGATGGTAAGCTTTGGAACAACATCCACCAGGGCGAATTGGTATCCTCATTTGCGCCAAAGAGGATTGAATTCGCGAGACCTGTTTCGGCCAAATGGCTGAAGCTTATTTCGCTTTCCGGTTTTGGCACAGACAAGCTTACATCCCTGGCTGAGATAGCCATCATTCCAGCAAATCCAAGAGCGAATCCTGGCGCTGGCGATATCGAGTATCAGCGTAGCCGTAGTGCTACACCCGAGATCGACGAAGGGACCGGTACCACCAAACAGCCAAAGCCATCACCTTCACCACGGCCTCCGGTTCGCAAACCAGAAAAATGAGCCGCAGATTCTCGCAGATAAACGCAGATCAAATGTTCGACATGCTTCAGCTTGTCGATGACTCACGGCGGATTCAACCTACATCGCAGGTCGACGCCTCGGTACCTCATCGACAAGCTGAAGCATGTCGAACATTTGATCTGCGTTTATCTGCGAAAATCTGCGGCTCATTTGTCTTCTGCGTCGCAACCTTTGGACTCCTATTTCTTTTTACGAACAAGCATCCACTCCTGGCAGCACACGTGAAAAAGTCAGACGTGGCCGTTTGGAAATTCGATTTCGGGCCAGGTGCCGTGGCGAACGGGTACAAACAAGTAACGCCACAAAGCATTTACTCGCGCGAATCCGGTTTTGGATTCGAACCCGGATCTCAGATCGTCTGCATCGATCGAAGTGGTAAAGATCCTTTGAGGAGTGATTTCTGCACTAGTGAAAAACCTTTTTATTTTTCGAT
>DATJKB010000597.1:0-5534 GCA_035491875.1 Pyrinomonadaceae bacterium
CGCCACGGTGGTCAAGGTAAATCCGACGGAAGGCCCACCTGGTCTTTCGCACGATCACAAGCGAATGGCTTTCATTCGGTACAACCATGACACGCAAACTGACGCGTTAGCAGTTGCAAACGCCGACGGCACTAATGAGCAGGTGGTTGCTACGCGAAAGTGGCCGGAACGATTGTCATTTGATTTCCGTACGGCGCCGGTCTGGTCCTCCGACGATCAGAGCATAAATATTCCGACCACGAAGAACGACGAGCGCGGGTATTACGTTGTGCTTTATGAGTTCCGCCTTTCTAATCGCACTGAGAACACTATTCCGCTGAATCCACAACGCTTCGAGCAGCCATCCAAAGTCACACTATTGTCAGATGCGAGTGGTGTCATATTGTCAGGGAAAGCCCAGGGAGCATCATTTTCCCAGGTTTGGCACTTAGGTAGAGATGGAAGTGCGCGAACGATCACGAACGACCTCAGTGACTATAAAGACGCTGATTTAACGGCCGACTCACGTGCGCTTGTTACCGTTCAAACCCAAACTCTCTCGAACTTGTGGGTAGGTCGGAAAGACGATCCTAATCAAAGTACGCAGATCACATCGGGCTTTGGGCGTTACTTCGATCTTAGTTGGGCACCAGATGGGAAGATCATTTACGCGTCAGACGCGAGTGGAAGCGCTGACATTTATGAGATGAGCCATGATGGCGCCACAGTGAAGCAACTCACTTCAGGCATGAAACGGAATTACGCCCCGTCTGTTTCGTCTGACAACAGATTCATCGCATTTCATTCGAACCGCTCGGGCATTTTTCAGATCTGGCGCATGGATCGAGATGGTAGCAACCCGGTGCAGTTGACCTATGGAAATTCGGAGAGCAACTGGCCACAGTTTTCAGCAGACAATAAATGGATCTTTTACCAGCACTTTGAATCGGGCGTTTCCGGTACGATATGGAAAGTACCAATGGAGGGCGGATCGCCGACAAGAATAGTAGACGGATTTACGATTCAGGCGATGCCATCACCAGATGGAAAGTGGCTAGGTTGTTGGTGGAACGACGGTCAACAGGGATCACGCTGGGCTCTGTCCGTAATATCGCTCGAAACAGGCAAACAGGTCCAACGAATCGACGTGCCGCCCTCGGTCGAAGTGCAATGGGACAAAAAACTCCGCTGGACACCCGACAGCCGTAGTCTCATTTACGTTGACGGGCGGGGTGGGATTGAGAACCTAATGGCTCAATCGATTGACGGCGGACCACCAAAACAAATAACAAATTACGCAGAGGCAAAGATTTTCTCTTACGATTGGTCAAAAGATGGAGGGGTGGTTACGTCCCGTGGAGTGATCACGACTGACGTGGTTCTGATCGGCGATGCGAAGAATTAGGAGTGTTCGGGCACGTATTGTCCAAAGTGTCCAAATTCTAACGGCCAATGTCGAAACGCCCAACGTCACAACACTCGAGCAACTGTAGACTTTGGACATTGGACACAAATCAGCAATCGGCAATCGTCTTACTCGTACCTTAACGCCACCAGCGGATCCACTTTCGTGGCACGGCGCGCGGGAAGATAGCAAGCGAGGAATGCCACCAGCAACAATCCCACAGAGACGCTCGCGAACGTCAACGCATCTGTTGGTCGAACCTCAAACAACAAACGCGCCATTAAACGCGTTAGCAGAAAGGCACCAGCCAAACCAATTGCCAAACCCACGCACGCCAGCACCAGGCCGTTCTTCATTATCAGCTTCAGTACGTCAGCCGTGCGGGCACCGAGCGCCATACGCACTCCAATCTCCTGCGTCCGCTGGGCAACTGAATAACTAATCACACCGTAGATGCCCACTGCTGCCAGCAGAAGAGCAAGGCCCGCGAAACTTGCCAGCAAAAACATTCCGAATCGACGCTGAGCAACTGACTGCGCCACAAGTTGCCCCATGGTATTCACGTTGGAGATCGGCAAATCACCGTCAAGCTCTCTTACTTTTGCCCGAGCCAGCGAGATCAACGCCTTTGGATCTGTCTTGGAGCGAATCACCAGCACCGGACCGAATGGCGGAGACGTATTCGTGTGGTAATAAAGCTCGGGTCGCGGTTCCGTGTCTAAGCCGAGATGACGCACATTCCCAACGACGCCGACGATCGTTTGCCACTGCGTTTGCTGACCCGACGACGTCGCGGTGCTGATGCGCCTACCGACTGGATCTTCGCCGGGCCAGAAACGCTTCGCCATCGCTTCGTTGATTACAACTGAATGCGAGTTGTTAGCAACATCCTGCTCCGTCACTAATCGCCCGCTACGTAGCGGAATGTTCATCGTTTCAAAATAGCCGGTGCTCGCGCGCCGAAAATCAATTTCCGGTCTTTCGCTCGGCTGCATGGGCCGACCCTCGATTGATAAATACGTCGTGACGTTGTTAAGCGCACTTAGCAGTGGCAGGCGTGTCACTATTCCAACCGAGGCCACATCAGGAATTGCTTTCAAGTTGGTCTCCAACTGCTGCATGAAGGCAATGCGTTTCTGCGGTTGCTCGTAGCTCGCATTCGGAAGTCCTACCTGCATCGTGAGAATGTGCTCGGTGTCGAACCCGGGATTCACATCAATGAGTCTTGCGAAGCTTCGGATCAAGAGTCCTGCGCCGATGAGCAGCACAAACGCAGTTGCGATCTCGAGAGTTACGAGCGTGTTGCTCAGCCGGTGATGTCTTGTATCCGTCGTCCCACGTCCGCCTTCTTTCAGAACCGAATGCAAATCGAATCTAAACATCTGCCACGCGGGAGCCAGTCCAAAAACAATTCCTGTTATCACTGAGGCTGCCAACGTAAAAAGCAGAACGTTCAAATCAACTCCGATCTTGTTGTAGCGAGGCAAAGCAATTGGGTTAACGGTTAGAAGGAGCTTGACTCCCCACGTGGCAATTAGTGCCCCTGCGGCGCCGCCCAAGAGTGACAGCGTGATGCTTTCGGTGAGTAATTGTCTCAATAAACGGAATCGACCAGCGCCGACCGCCGCTCGAACCGCAATCTCTCTGCTTCGACCCGCACTGCGCACGAGCATGAGATTCACGACGTTGACACAAGCAATCAACAGAACCAATCCGACTGCGCCTAACAGCAACAGCAACGGCGATCGCACCTTTCCGGTAACCTGTTCCTGCAAAGGTAGTGCACGCAGACCAAAGTCTCCGTTTGTATCCGGATATTGACCTGCCAGTTGTGCAGCAATCGCGGAGAGATCTGCGTCGGCCTGACTTATTTTGACACCACTATTTAATTTGCCAACGACCGAAAGTAGTCGAACATTCCGAGTGCTGTTAGCAAATTGGTTTTGGGAAAGCGGCGCCCAAAGCTCAGCCGCGGCTTCGAGAAAATGAAAGTCCGCAGGCATGACACCGATGATGGTGGCGTTTATCCCACTGATAGTCAGTGGCCGTCCAACAACATTCCGATCTCCGCCAAAGCGTCTCTGCCAAAGAGCGTTGCTGATGATCACAACCGGATTCGCACCCTGGCGATCGTCATCAGCGAGAAAGTTGCGACCGAACGCCGGTTGCGCTCCCAGCATGTCAAAAAGATTTTGAGATACGAACAATCCCTGCACTGGTTCTGGTTCACCACCGCCGCTCAACGTGAAGTTCCAGAGCGGAGAAGCCGCAGCGACATGGGAAAAAGATTTGAGTTGAGTCCGCACATCGCCGTAGTCAGCGAATGAAAATGGTTGCTCCTGATTCCCATCCCGCGCCGTGGTGCTCCAAAGCATCATGAGGCGGTCCGCGTCCGCGTATGGCAGCGGACGAAGAATCACTGCATTGACAACACTGAAGATCGCTGTGTTAGCTCCGATTCCCAGCGCGATTGTGATGATGGCAATGGCAGTGAAGGTGGGTTGCTTCAACAGGGTGCGAATGCCGTAGCGGATATCCTGAAGCAGAGATTCCATGGGACCTCCTGGGAGTTTCGGATTTCGGATTTCGTGTTTGGTAGATCGAGTTACAGCATCAACGCGACCGTGAAGAAACACGAAATCCGAAACCCGCATTCCGAAATCCGAAATTCTTTTATTCGTATCTAAGCGAACCTTGTTCTGACGGTCGCGATACGCGGCGAATGAGAAGTGAACCAACAACTAAGTACCAAGTACAAAAATCAAAGCTCAAAGCATCACCTTAGCTATTCGTTTCGCAGCGCCACTAACGGATCCACCTTCGTTGCTCGTCGCGCCGGAATATAGCAAGCAGCCAGAGCAACCAATGTCGTCGCGATAGCGACAGTGACAAACGTGCCGGCGTCGAATGGGCCAATGCCGAACAACAATCCACGCATCACGCGCGTTAGTGCCAGTGCTCCTAGTAACCCAACCGCTTCACCCAACAAAGCCAGCGTCATCCCCTGACGCAATACAAGTTTCAAGACATCAACGCGATTCGCCCCGAGTGCCATGCGAATCCCCAGTTCCTGCTTACGTTGTGTTACTGCGTACGACAGCAATCCATAAATTCCGACGACCGCAAGCAATAACGCAAGTACTCCAAACATGACCATGAGAAGCATGTTGAATCGCGGTTGAGCTACGCTATCTGAAATAACTTGCTCCATCGTTTTGACGTCCGCGATCGCCTGGTTTGGATCAATCGACCACACAGCACGCTGAACGGATGTAATAATCGCCGTTGGCTCGCTCGACGTTCGCACGAGCAGCATCATGTCCTGCAACGGCGCTTGTGCCGCCGGAAGATAGTAAGTCGGCTCGCCCGCTTCTTTTAATCCGCTGTTTTTGACGTCGCGCACAACTCCGACTATCTGGAACCATGCATAGCGATCGTCTCTCCAGATTCGGGGTGCCTGGTTTGTCTTTATTCGCCGGCCGATGACGTTACCGTCGGGCAAATACTTGCGCACGAATGCCTCGTTCACTATCGCCACGCCCGGATGGTCATGATTGTCATCGGCGTTGAAGTGCCTCCCGCTGACTAACTGCGTCCCCACTGTTTTGAAGTAGTCGGGCGAAATAGGATTGAAATTGGCTACCGGCGCTCGCTGGTCCGAAGGAATAACCTGACCTTCAATTTCGAATGACTCAGTCCAGTTTGTCTGTAAGGGATGATCATAGGCGATGGCCGCCGACTTGACCGCGGGCACGCTCACGATGTCGTTCTGCAGTGCGCTAAAGAACTGGTTAATACGTTGAGGCTCAGCGTATTTGGTAAACGGTAGAGTTATACCAACCGACAATACACGTTCCGGTTGAAAGCCTGGATCAACCTGCTGCAAGAGCCAAAAGCTCCTTATTAATAGGCCGGCGCCAATGACCAGCATGACTGCGATGCTCACTTGAAAGACAACCAGTGATTTACGGAAGAGCAATCGATACGAACCAGGACCAGACGAGCGGCCCGCCTGTTCGAGGGCGTTATGCAGATCCGGTTCCGACGCGTGCCAGGCTGGTATCAAGCCAAACAGCACACAACTTCCGATCGACAGCAGCAGCGTAAAACTCAACACTCTCCAATCGAGACCAACATCCGACAGCCTGGG